>CAYNSP010000007.1:13797-27303 GCA_964400035.1 uncultured Acidimicrobiaceae bacterium
ACCACCACCACGATGCCTACGACCACGACCACCCTCCCCCCGATCTGGAACGGGTTGGACCGCCTCAACATCGTTCTGCTAGGCGCAGATGCGGGGGCCGGCCGTAGAGGTCTCCGAACCGATACCACAATCGTGGTCAGCATTGAGCCGGCGACCGGTGAGATCGCCATGATCTCGGTGCCGAGAAACCTGTCGAATGTGCCGTTGCCGCAGGGGATGGGCATCTGGGATTGCCATTGTTTCCCGGACCTGATCACTCACCTCTACGACGCCGCGGAGCGGAATCCGTCGGCGTTCCCTGGTCCGAACGAGCCATGGTTCAACGCGATCAAAGGTGCCCTCGGCGAACTCCTCGGTGTCCCGATCCACTATTACGCCCTGGTCACACTGGATGGGTTCGTCGATGTCGTCGATGCGCTCGGCGGGGTCACCATGGATGTGCCGAAGCGCCTGGTTGATGAGACCTATCCGCATGAGAACGGCACCGTCGAACGAGTGGTCATCGAGGCAGGACGCCAGCACTTCGATGGACATCTGGCCCTGGCGTATGCCCGGATCAGACGTCCGTCCGACGACTTCGCCAGGATGCATCGTCAGAGATGTGTTCTCGGCGCTGTTGTCGAACAAACCACACCGGTCGAGTTTCTCCTGAACTTCCCGAGACTGGCCGAAGCGATCAAGAAGTCGGTGTCGACCGATATCCCGCAGGACCGCCTGGTCCATTTCGTCGACCTTCTCCCCAAGATCAGCACCGATCGGATCACCAGTCTCCGCATCGATCGTTCCTACCAGGTGGCCTCGCCACCCGGTAGGGCCTACTACAACCTGGCCCGGATCAAGAGGGAAGCCCACCTGATCATGGACGATCCGGTCGCAGCACGCGAACAGTTCGGTGCCCTCGCCACCGCCTGCGACAAGTCTTTTGATTGACCGAAGTCCTCTGCAGGCTCACCGGCTCCTCCATTCGGCGGGCAGATACGTGTCACCCAATCAGCAGATTCGCTCCGTCATAGGGGCATGATCCTGGCGACACGAGTCATGGACAACGAACAGGTATACCGGCTGCACGCCCGGGAGCTAACCGAATACGCCACCACGCTGGTGGGACCCTTCGACGCTGCTGACGTGGTCACCGACGCCTGTTTGAAAGCCTTCGGGTCACGGACCTGGCCGGAGGTCGTCAACAAGAGGGCATACCTGTATCGGGCAGTCCTCTCGGTGGCGACCGACCATCACCGGAGCACATTGTCCAGACGGGTCCGTGAACTACGTGTCGCTCAGCGGGAGGCGGTGGTCCCCATGGAGATCGACATCGATGTCCTCAGGGCCGTGGAACGTCTCTCGGTACAACAGCGCGCTGCTGTGTATCTGACGTACTGGCTGGATCTCACGGCGGAGGAAGTCGCCGGGCGGATGGGTGTCTCGGAAGGGACGGTCAAACAACATCTCGCCCGGGCACGAAAGCGACTTGGAGAGTGGTTGTCATGAGCGACGAAAGGTTGAGAGAACTGATGGCAAAGATGACCGAGATGTCACCGGAACCCCCCGGGTTCCCATCCGGTATCAAGAATGTCGAGCCCACCCCACCGCGGCGGAGTGGTGCCTGGGTGTTTGCGGTGACGGCGTTGGCGGTGATGGCGATTGCCCTCCCGTTCGTGTTCTACAACAACGATCCGGATGTGGGCGCAACGGACACGACCATCCCGGTTGACACAACGGTCCCGGCCCCACCGTCGTCGACGATACCGACGACCACGATTCCGGCACAGGCCGGACCGTCACTGGACTGGCCGATCTTCTTGGTGCATGAGCCGGCGAACAGTGCGGCCGGTAACCCGGCGCTGGTGGCCTTCTATCTGAATCTCGAACCCGGTTCGGATCCCGGCCTGCTCAACGGACTGACCTCACCGGAGAACATCCTGTTCAAGCTGGGTGATCTTCCTGTGGTCCTGCCCGACGGCTTCACCAGTGTCGTGCCCGACGACGTCCGAATCCTTGGCAAGTCGTTCCAGATGACCGACGCCGGACTCAGCCGGGTCACCCTCGACATGAATCGTGAGTTCCTCGCCGGTGCCGGTGGGTTGCTCGCCGACGTGACCATGCTCAACCAGATCATCTTCACCACCCTCCAGTTCGATGTCGACGAGGTCCTGTTCACGGTGGAGGGGGAGCCGGTGGAGGCATTCGGGTTGGAGGGCATTTCGCTGGTCAAAGCGGTCAACCGATCCAGCTTCATCAACGAGCTGACCCCGATAATCGTCACCGATGCCGTGTTCATCGATGGCGACGGTGTCCTGACGGCACGCGGGTGGGCCAACGTGTTCGAAGCGACGGTCTCCTGGCACATCGACGCCGGATCCGGTGCGGCACCAGTCCGACAGGGTCATGTCACCGCCGACTGCGGGACCGGATGCTGGGGCGGCTTCGAGATCATCGAGGACATCAGTGCCCTCGATGGCGACCTGAACCAGTACGAACTGTGGATCTACACCCAGTCAGCACGTGACGGGTCGATGGTCGACGTGATCCGGATCCCCTTCAGCTCGATCACCAGGGTCGACAACTAGGTCACCGGAAAGCCGGGATGACCTCCCGGGCGAAGAGGTCGAGGCTCGAGGTGTCGTACGCCAGGTCTGAGAAATTGACGATGGCGTACGACATCCCGGCCTTTTCCCGTTCTTTGAGGGTCTCGATGATCTGGTCAGGGGTACCGGAGGCCCGCTGATACATCCTGACCCAACGTCCGACGGTGGCCTCGTCCGGGACCAATGCTTTGAGATGGTTCTCGAACCAGGCCAGTTTCTCCTTGACCCCGTCTTCGGTTTCTGCACAGAGGATGTTGAAGTTGGTCGACCTGGTGATCGCGTCGAAGTCGGTGCCGACTTCCCGGCAATGGTCCCGGAGCAGATCCGACTTGTGGATGAACGCCTCGAGGTTGTCGCCAAAGTTGGTGTAGGTGGCGTGTCTGGCCGCGATCCGCAGGGTGACCTGTTCACCTCCACCCGCGACCCACACCGGGATGTGTGGCTTCTGGACCGGCTTCGGTTGGCAGATGGCGCCCTTGAGGGTGTAGTACTTGCCCTCGTAGGTCACCTCCTCCTCGGTCCACATCGCCTTCATGATCTCGACGCCTTCTCTGAGCATGCCGAGTCTCTGACCCGGTGGAAGGAAGGGGTAGCCGTACCCGTCGTGTTCCTCCTCATACCAGCCTGCCCCGATCCCCATCTCCAGACGCCCGTTAGAGATCACATCGATGGAAGCCGCCACCTTCGCCAGATAGGACGGGGGCCGGTACGTGTTGCAGGTGCACATCTGGCCCAGACGGACCGTGTCGGTAGTCGCAGCCAACGCGGCCATGAGGGTCCATGCCTCGTAGGTGACTTCCTGTGTCGCTATCGGGACGGTGTGGAAGTGGTCGTAGACCCACAGCGATTCGAATCCGGACGATTCGATCCGCTTCGCCGCTGAAAGGATGGTCTGCCAGTGGTCTTCGACAGGAATACCAACCATGTCGAGACGCCAACCCTGAGGTACGAAAGCTCCGAATCTCATGGCGGCAGGGTAACCACCGGATCCGGTCTTGTCCGAAGGGTCGATCTGCGGATATCCTTATGGCAGAAACGCTCATCAAGAGCGGCAGAGGGACAGGCCCGATGAAGCCGCGGCAACCGACAGAGTGCACGGTGCCAATGCCTGGAACGATGAGTGACCTTGAGCGAAGGCTCACGGTTCTCTCTCAAGCGTTTCGTTAGAGACATAAGGAGTTGAACCATGAGCCAGACAGCTGGTCTTTTCGGAGGTATCCGATGAGCGGGTACCTCGAAGCCCTCGCCGCAGGTGTCGTCATCTTCGACGGCGCGACGGGGACAAATCTGCAACTTCGCCGGCTCACCGTCGACGATTTCGGCGGTCCGGAGTTCGAAGGTTGCACCGACATCCTCTCCGTGACCCGACCCGACGTGATTGAGGACCTGCATCGTTCGTTCCTCGAAGTCGGTGTCGACGTGGTCGAGACCAACAGCTTCGGAGCCTTCGCCATCCCCCTCGGCGAATACGGGATTCCCGATCGGGCATACGAGATCTCCGCCGCCGCAGCCTCCCTGGCCCGCAAGGTGGTCGATGAGTTCGTCCACCTCGACGGTCGTCCCCGATTCGTCGCAGGTTCCATGGGGCCGGGCACCAAGTTCGCCACTCTGGGCCAGGTCAGTTTTGGCGAACTGGAGGCCGCATACCGGATCCAGGCTCAGGGTCTGATCGACGGGGGCGCCGACCTCCTCATCATCGAGACCCAGTTCGATCTTCTCGGGGCCAAGGCCGCCATCGTCGGAGCAAGAGCGGCCATGGCAGATCTCCAACGGGAGATCCCGATCCAGGTGCAGGTGACCATCGAACAGACCGGCCGCATGCTCCCCGGCACGGAGATCGGGGCCGCCCTCACCTCATTGTCGGCGATGGGCCCCGACGTGATCGGTCTCAACTGCGCAACCGGTCCGGGGGAGATGTGGGAACCCCTCCGTTATCTGACCCGACACGCCACATGCCCCGTGTCTGCGATCCCCAATGCCGGGCTCCCCAAGGTGATCGACGGGCAGATGGCATACGACCTCGGGCCGGCGGAACTGGCCCGCGATTTGTCGGCATTCGTCGCCGAACTGGGGGTGAGGGTGGTCGGGGGATGTTGTGGGACCACCCCCGAGCACCTGGCTGCAGTGATCCAGCAGGTCCGCCCGCAGGTCCCCAGGACTGTGGCCCCGCAACCGGTGGCCGCAGCCTCGTCGATCTACTCCCATGTCCCGTTCGATCAGGACAGTTCCTTCCTGATGATCGGGGAGAGGGCCAACACCAACGGGTCGAAGGCATTTCGTGAGGCCCTCCTCAACGACGACCTGGATACCTGCGTCTCGATCGGACAGAGCCAGATTCAGGAGGGCGCCCACATGGTGGACCTCTGCGTCGACTACGTGGGCCGGGACGGCACCATCGACATGGCACGTCTCGCCTCCGCCTTCGCCACCGATGTCGCCGTACCCGTGGTGCTCGACTCGACCGAACCGGAGGTGATGGAGGCGGGGCTGGAGCGGCTGGGCGGTCGGTGCATCCTCAACAGCGCCAACCTGGAAGACGGTGAAGCGGAGGGATCGAGACTCGACCGTGTCTTCCGACTGGCTGCCAAATATGGTGCAGCGGTCATCTGCCTTCTGATCGACGAGGAGGGCCAGGCCCGAGATGTCGAATGGAAGCTCCGGATCGCCCACCGCATCCACGACCTGGCGGTCAACCGGTACGGACTGAAGGCATCCGACCTGATCTTCGATGCGTTGACCTTCCCGTTGTCGACGGGCGGTGAGGACCTCCGCGGCGATGCCATGGCGACTCTCGAGGCGATCCGACGGATCAAGACCGAGATCGCCGGTGCCAGGACGGTTCTCGGGGTGTCGAATGTCTCCTTCGGTCTGAACCCGGCGGCGAGAAAGGTGCTCAATTCGGTGTTCCTCCATGAAGCGGTGGAGGCGGGTCTGGACGCGGCGATCGTCCACGCCGGGAAGATCGAGTCCCTCAACCGGATCGATCCGGAGCACCGGGAGACCTGCCTCGACCTGATCTACGACCGACGGTCGGAGGGGTATGACCCGCTGGAGCGGCTCATCGAGTTGTTCTCGGATGTCCGTGAGGAAGCTGAGGGCACCGACCCGTACGAAGGTCTGGACGTTGGCGAAAGGTTGGCCCGACGGATCGTGGATGGGGACCAGCGGAACATCATCGAGGATCTCGACATCGCCCTGGCTGCGGGCCAGGGTCCACTTGACATCATCAACGATCACTTGCTTGCCGGAATGAAGGTTGTCGGGGACCTTTTCGCCAGGGGAGAGATGCAACTCCCGTTCGTCCTCAAGTCTGCCGAGACAATGAAGAAGGCTGTGGCCCATCTCGAACCGCTGATGGAGAAGACCGAGAGTGCGACCAGAGGTCGGGTCATCCTCGCCACGGTGTCAGGTGATGTACACGACATCGGCAAGAACCTGGTCGACATCATCCTCCGCAACAACGGATACGAAGTCCACAACCTCGGCATCAAAGTGGGCGTCAATGAGATGATCCAGGCATTCGAGGAGCAGCGGGCCGATGCCATCGGGATGTCCGGGCTGCTGGTGAAGAGCACACTGATCATGCGTGACAACCTCGACGAACTGGGACGACGGGGTCTGGGGAAGGTCCCGGTGTTGCTCGGAGGGGCGGCTCTCACCCGCAACTACGTCGAGGCGGATCTGCGGTCCAGATACGACGGCCCGCTGTACTACGGCAAGGACGCCTTCGCCGGACTCGATGCGATGGCCCGGATCATGGCCGGTGACCCGCCACCGCCACCGGCGGCAAAGCGGGAGCGTCATGTGTCGACCGGAACCGCCAACAGCATCCCCGACCGCGCTCCATCGGTTGCCACCGACAACCACATCTACAAGCCGCCGTTCGTTGGCTCCAGGGTGGTCAAGGGGATCCCGCTCGATGAGATCGTGCCCTTCCTCAATCTGACCGCCCTGTTCCGGAACCAATGGCAGTTCCGGCCCGAACTGGGGGAGTCTGATTCCGACTTCAAGGAACGTCTCAGCGGGCTGTTGAGGGAGCAGATCGCTGCGGCCAGATCCGATGAGCTGTTGGTTCCCCAGGTGGTCCACGGCTACTACCCGGCGAACAGCGACGGTGACGACCTCATCATCTGGGAGGACCTGTCCCGGACCAACCAATTGGCCAGATTCAGTTTCCCCCGTCAGCAGGACGACCCGTTCTATTGCATCGCCGACTTCTTCCGCCCCGCCGATTCCGGCGAGATCGACTACGCCGCCTTCCATATCGTGACCATGGGTGACAGGGTGTCCGAACGGACCAAGGCATTGTTCGAGGCCGATCGGTACCAGGACTACCTGCTCCTCCATGGTCTCGGGGTCGAAATGGCCGAAGCTCTGGCCGAGTACTGGCACCACCGGATCAGGACGGAGTGGGGTTTCGTCGACCAGGATGGGCCGACCCTGATCGGACTGTTCCGCCAGCAGTACCGCGGCGGGAGATACTCATGGGGCTATCCGGCCTGTCCCGATCTGGAGGACAACGAGACGGTTGCCCGGCTCCTCGATGCCGACCGTATCGGGGTGAGTGTCAGCGCCGCCACCGGATACCAGTATCAGCCGGAACAGACCACCTCAGCCTTGATCTGTCATCACCCCCAGGCGAAGTACTTCATCGCCCGGAAACCCAGAGAAGACCGGATCGGGGAAAGTCAGGGTTGATCCCAGGAGGCCGCCCGACGGCTTCCTACTCTCCGGGATGCAATGATCTTCGACCTCATCCTGATAACGATCCTGCGGGCCCTCGATGTCGGCATGGCCACTGTCAGGATCGTCCTCCTGTCGCGTGGTAGGAGAGGAATCGCCACCCTGATCGGCTTCTTCGAAGCTCTCATCTGGGTGATCGCCGTTGCCAGGGTCCTCGACAACCTCGATGATCCAGCCCGGATGATCGCATTCGCTGCCGGGTTCGCCATCGGCACCTACTTCGGTTCGATGGTGGAGGAGTGGTTGGCGATCGGTCAGGCGATGGTCCGCATCGTGACACCCTCGAGCACCGACCAGATCGCACCGCTTCTCCGGGAACGAGGGTTCGGGGCCACGGTTCTCAACGGGGACGGCATGCACGGAGAGGTCCGGGTCACCTTCACCGTCCTTCCCAGGAAGCGGATCGAGGAGATCCTCGCCCTGGTCAAAGAGGTCAGTCCCGAGGCTTACGTCACCATCGACGACACCGCCTCGATCGATCTGCACCGTCGCCAGGAGCGGGCGGTCCGCAAATAGCCCGTACCCGGAAACGGGATCGTCCGCTAGCGTCGGAGTGATGACCTCCGCCTTTGAACTCGCCGACCGATTTGTCGATGAGATTGCGGCCCTGTCGCCGATCCTCGCTACCAGCCTGGGTGTCCCCGGACACGACCACGAGTGGGGTGAATCCCTTTCGCTCAAAGGCATCGAGGAGATGGCCGGACTTGCCCGACGGTATCGCGGCGAGTTCGAGCGATTCCTCGACGACCCGGATCCCAAGCAAAGGCTGGCCGCCCGTGTCACCGTCGGATCGATCAAGGAGAGACTGGAGAGCTTCGAGGAGGGGGATCACTTCCTCGGCCTGCGGCATCTCGCCTCTCCGTTCCACTCGATCTCAACCGCCTTCACCATCATGCCGGGAACAACCGGTGAACACTGGGAGGCGATCGTCTCCCGTCTCGAGACCATCGACAAGGCTTACGGCGATTTTCGAGAACTGCTCGATGTCGGCCGCCAGAAGGGACAGACCGTTGCCCGCAGGCAGGTGCGCTCGGTCAGCGAGCAGGCGGCCCATCTCGCCGGAGAGAATTCGGCTTTCCTCAAGATTCTGGATCGGGCCGAGAAGGGCGGTTTCAGTAGTGACCGTCTTGAGCGGGCGATAGATCATGCACGCCAACAGGCCGGAGTGTTCAGCAGCTGGCTGACCGACGTCTACCTGCAAGACGCCGTCGAGGAGGATGGTGTCGGCGAGGAGGTGTATCGGCGCAACGCCGACCGCCTCGTCGGCAAGACCATCGATCCGGTCGAGGCGTATCAGTGGGGTTGGGAAGAACTGAACCGTCTCAGCACCGAGATGCGGCGGGTCGGCGAACAGATCGTCCCGGGGGCAAGTGTGGCCGCGGTGAGGGACCACCTTGAGTCCGATCCCGCCGGTCAGGCCGATTCTCCCGAAGCCCTCGTGGAGTTCGTCACCGCCCTCCTCGAACAGGCAGTGAACGACCTGGCGGGAAGTCATTTCGATGTTCCCGACGAGATACGACCGCTGACCGTCCAGATCGCTCCGCCGGGTGGCCCTCTCAGCGTCTACTACATTGGGCCATCGGAAGATCTGTCCCGGCCCGGTGGGGTCTGGTATTCGATCGGAGACCAGCGGGTCTTCCCCAAGTACCAACACACCTCCACCGCATACCACGAGGGGTTCCCGGGCCATCATCTCCAGATCGCCACGGTCAAGTACCGGAAGGATGATCTGAGCCGGACCCAGCGTTCGCTGACCTGGTACCCCGGGTACAGCGAAGGGTGGGGGATGTATGCCGAGGTTCTGATGGGTGAGCTGGGGTATCTAGAGGACCCCCGTGCCTACTTCGGGATGCTGGCCAAACAGGCATACCGGGCGGCCCGGGTAGTAGTCGACATCGGCCTCCACCTCGACCTCCGGATCGACCCGTCGTCCACCGTGGCCCCCGGCGAACCTTGGGACTTCGATGCCGCGGTCAAGACGATGGAGGTGTACGGATTCCAGACCCCGCCTGAGGCCGAAGCCGAGGTGCTCCGGTATCTGGGTTGGCCCGCCCAGGCCCCCACCTACAAACTGGGGGAGAAGGAAATCCTGTCCATCCGTCAGGAGAACATGGACAGGCTCGGCTCGAAGTTCGACCTTAAGAAGTTCCACGCCACGGTGATCAACAACGGGTCGATGCGTCTCGACCTGCTCCGCCAAGTAGTCGCCGAGCAGATGTCGGCATAGCCGTCCGAACCGGTTGCCGGGTCCGAACCGGGACTTCTTACTAAGTTTCAGTCCGTGTTCGACGCATCGGAGTCCAACAGGACCGTCAAGACACTCTTCGGCGCACTCGTATTCGTTCTCGGGGCGCAGTCGATGCGCTTCCTGTTCGCCTCCATGGCCTGGTATCTGCGGGACACCGTCGGTGTCGGCGTCATCGATCTGATCCCGATCGCTCTGGCCCCGTTCGTCCTTGGAGCGATCTTCCCGATCATCTCCCGTTGGATGAGTGTCGGTGGTGCCATCTGGGTGGCCACCCTCGTCCTGGTGACCGCCAGGACCATCAATCAGATCGCTGACGATCCGGTGATCGATCTCTGGGCGGCGGGTATCGCCACTGTCGCCTTTGTCGGACTGCTGCCTCTGCTCCTCAGCATGGGTCGCTCAGCTCTGGTGGGTGGAGTCCTTCTCGGATTAGCCATCGATTCGGCGATCAGAGGTATGGGTCTCAGTCTCGACCTAGGGTTCCAGAACAATCTCCAATCCAGTGCGGCGGTGATCGTGCTCGGGGTTGCTGCCCTCTACGTTCTGTGGGCGTGCCCGGCTGTCGACCGGCAGGGGGCACCCGTCGGGACCGGGTGGGTGCTGCTCGGGATCGGGCCCTTCCTCTTCTTCCAGTTCCTGATCCTGCAGAACCAGGGTTGGGTCTCTATGGCCACAGGCATGGACGGTCCCCAGGCTCAACTGGTGATCGCCCTGCTCAATGTGGTGACCCTCTATGCGGTTGCCCGCCTGGAACGGAACCGGGTGTCGGTCCTGATCGCCCTGGCACTTCTCGTCGCCGCTCTCGCCGTAGCCGAAGGCGGTGCAACTACGTTCCTGGTCTTGTTCGTCCTCGCCGTTCCCGCCGCCGGTCTCGTCTGGGCGGCGATGGTTCCCGACGTATATGAACGTGGAGTCACCACCAGTGCCGTGTTCTTGACCATCGGGATGACCTTGTTCGTCATCCTCGGACTGGTCTATTACGTGCCCCTCGACCTCAAGCTCGGATTCGGTCAAACCGAGGCACGGTTAGGCACTCTCGCCTTGTTCGCTGTTTTCGGTCTTGCCGCAGCGCTGGGCTCCCACGGCTCCCGACCGGGTCTGGCACCCCAGGCTTGGGCCTTCGCCGCGGTCGCAGCCCTGCTCCCGCTCCTCGGTTTGGTCACCGCCGGTGTCGAGTCGACCGATGACACCGCCAGCTATCCCCTCACGTTCATGTCCTACAACATCCACTCCGGGTTTGATACCGACGGTCGGTTCTCGGTTGAAGAACTGGCCCGTGTGATCGCTGACTCCCGTGCGACTGTGGTCGGACTCCAGGAGGTGTCACGTGGCCAGCTGATCACCGGCACCTCCGACCAGCTGACCCTCCTCCAGCAACGTCTCGGATTCGAGTACGTCGCCTTCTTCGGGACCACCGACCCGACATGGGGAAACGCCATCCTGAGCCGCTACCCGATTCGCAGTGTCGAGACCGAGTACCTGCCCCAGGTCGGCACACCTCTCCGCCGTGGCTATCTGGCGGTGACCCTCGATGTCGACGGAGACGAGTTGGTCTTCATCAGCACCCATCTTCAACACGTCAACGACAGCGCCGCCCACGACGAGGACCCCGAGGCCGACCTCTACCCGGTGCACCACGAGCAGATAGCGGTGATCCTGAGGGAGTGGGGTGGCCGTCAGCCGGCGATCATGACCGGCGACTTCAACGCCCGGCCCGGCTGGCAACAGCTCGTCGAGTTGCTCGACGCAGGGTGGGTCGATGCCTGGGAGCAGGCCGGGGAAGGTGACGGATTCACCACAAGCTCTGCTGATCTCCAGTACCGGATCGACTACGTCTTCCACACACCCGACCTACGGACCACCGATGTCGGAAACATCCTCAGTCAGGCCTCCGACCATCTCCCGGTCATCGCTGTGATCGAGCGCTCTGGCCCTTGACCGACGGGTACAGGGAGGCTGTCCGGGAGATCTCGGATCGTCTGGTGGCCGCTCAGAAGCCGATCAAGGTCCTCAACGCCATCAAGTGGGACGAATCGATCCGTCAGCGCTTCTTCGAGTCGGGTTTCAAGGAGCAGCCCGTCGTTGACCGGGACTACTACCTGGACCGGAACAGCAAGCTCGAAGCGGCGAACACGATCGACGAGTTGAGGGCGATCGAAGCCGAAGCCGTGACCCGGCTCGGATCACTCTCGGCAGCATCGAACCTGATCCGCTTCATGTGTGAGCAATTCCGGCTCACGGTCGAGATGATCGAGGCTCGCGGGACCGAGCGGTTCTCGACACTGGCCGGACTCCTCTACGGAACCCCCGCCGATGTCTTCCATGCCGGTGGCCCGACCGTCAGTGATCTGGCCAAAACGATGCGTCTGTCCATAGACGCCAACGCTGTCGCCATCGAGACCATGCGGGACGATCGCAACATTCCCGGGCATGAGGCGGTCAACATCCTCAGGGAGCGTCTCGATCGCTCCGTCGGCCCCGGTGTGATCAAGGTGGTCCCCGATGACGGGATCATCGCCGACGCTGCCGCCGGATCGGACTACATCAAGATGCGCGAGGACCGGTTCTTCTCGCAACGCGACGTCGACCTGCTCGAGGTCCACGAGGGTTGGGTCCATGTCGCCACCACGATGAACGGCCTGGCCCAGCCGGTCTGCACCTTCCTCGGGAAGGCGGCGCCCAGGACAACGGTCACCCAGGAGGGTCTTGCTGTCCTGTCCGAGATCCTCAATCTGAAGAGTCACCCCCGGCGGGTCGACAAGCTGATGCGACGCATCGAGGCAATCGAGATGGCGCATGAGGGGGCGTCGTTCGTCGAGGTCTTCGAAGCGTGCCGCACATGGGGACTCAACGAGGATGACTCCTGGGCCACCACCAGCAGGGTGTTCAGGGGGAGCCTCCCCGAGCTCGGCCCATTCACCAAAGATCTGGGCTACGGGAAGGGTCTGATCCTCACCCTGATCTACATCCACATGGCGATCGCCTTCGGGAAGACCAACCGGATCCCGCTGCTCTTCTGCGGCAAGGTCGACCTTCTCGACATTCCGGCACTGCATCAGCTCTGGGAGGAGGGTCTGGTGGAGACATCCGGTTTCATCCCGCCACCCTTCGACGATGTCGCCTCGCTGGGGTCTACGCTCGCATTCACCAGGTTCACCGCCCAGCTCGACGTGAGCCGGATGGCGGTGGACTTCGACAAGCTGTTCTAGGAGGTCGGAGTGTTCTCGTCCCGGGTCATCGAAGCTCTGGAGGCTGCCAGGATTGCGTTCGTAACTGCGGTGAACTCCGATGGCCAACCGCAGACATCACCGGTCTGGTACGTACGCGACGGTGATCAGTTGATCGTGTACAACCGTGCCGTCAGTCAGCGACTGCGCAGTATCGCCATCAACGATCGGGTGGCGTTCAATCTGCGTGGCGACAGGGGAGCCAACGGGATGCTCTCGATCGAAGGCCGGGCCTCGGTTGATCCTGACCTGCCCCCTCCTCATGAGTACCCCGAGTATGTCGCCAGGTACGGGCCAGCGATGGTGACTGTCTCGGGGAGTCAGGAAGGCTTCTCGGCGGACTACTCGGTCGGAATCCGGATCCGACCGACCCGGATCCGATCATGGGGCATCCAGACGGTGATCGACGCCGAATACTGAACGGGGCGTGGAATCTCCACCTCTCCCGGCGTCTTCTCCGGAAAGGAGTAGTCATGCGTAGATTCTTCATTTGTCTGACCTCGTTGGCCGTCGTGATGACTCTGATGCCGGTGGCCACAGCCCAGACAGAACTCACCCGTTCTGAATTCTGTGAGACGAATCCGGATCATCTGCGTTGTCAGGAGAGTCCGAAGTCGCCTGAGGAGCGGAGGCGTGAGTTCTGTGAGGCGAATCCGGATCATCTGCGTTGTCAGGAGAGTCCGAAGTCGCCTGAGGAGCGGAG
>CAYNSP010000007.1:27403-30290 GCA_964400035.1 uncultured Acidimicrobiaceae bacterium
GCGTGAGTTCTGTGAGGCGAACCCGGACCATCGGCGTTGCCAGCAGCCGCCTGTCGATCGGTGCACCGACCTTGCCGATAATCCGGAAAGATGCATTCGACCGGACAACTGGCGCCAGCTTTTCTGGCGGTTGATCCATGCCGGGGAGTGGAAGCTTCTGCTGAGGCTGCTCAACGCCCTCGGCCTGCTTTGACCGGACGGTGGCAACATACGCCTTTACGACCGGGAGGATCCGGATCGAACGGTTGACCGGTGTGACGCCGCACCTGCTCGATGATCTCGTCGACGGGATCCGGGCGAGGTCCAACGACGCCTTCACCGCGGTCTACCAGATGACCGCCGACGATCTGGCCTCGTTCGCCTTCGGTCTGGTGGGCGATCGGAAGACCGCCGAGGACATCGTCCAGCAGGCCTTCCTCGAACTGGTTCGGGCTGCCCCCGGGTTTCGGGGCGATGGTCGGGCCCTTCGGGCCTGGCTGTTCCGTTCGGTGAGGTTCGGCTGTCTTGACGAATACCGTCGAAGGAGGCGCCATCCCGAGGTCCTGCATCAGGATCTCCCGGACACACCGGTTGAGGACTCGGTCCTGGAGAGTCACCTGGAGCCAGCCCTGGAATCCGCTCTGGCGAGTCTCGGCGAACGCCAGCGCGTCGCTGTCATCCTTCGCAACGTCGCCGGTCTGGACGGTGATGAGATCGCCGGTGTGATGCGGATCTCACGTCGGGCCGTCTATGGGCTGCTGGAGCGAGGCGAGGCGAAACTGAAGAAGGCCCTGGGGGACGACCGATGAACTGGCGCGACAGGCTGTCCCGGGTGAGGATCGAGATCGGAGATGAGGCCCGGCGGTGCCAGCTTTCGGAGATCCATGACGCTTTGGATCGGATGAAGGCGCCACCGAGGAGACATGGTCGGACCCTGGCGATCGCGATCGCAGCTGTCCTGGCATTACCCGTGATGGCGCTGGCAGCTGAAAACGCCCGCCCCGGAGACTTGTTCTATCCGGTGAGACAGATCCTCCGCCCGGCATCCGAAGATCCCACGCCGCAGTCCGACGTGGTAGCCCGGTCGGATGCCGCTTCTCCTGGAGAGCGTCAAATCCAGAACCGGCCGGGTGCGGACCGGCGGTCTGATCCCAGCAGGCGACCAACCGACACCACCTCTGTGGCCCGGACGACCGTCCCGGATTCCACGACAACGACGGTGCCCGAACGGCCCGCCACGACAGGAGATCGACCTCCCACCACGACGACCGTCCCCCGCTGTGAATCCGGTCGATACCGGGCCTGTCCCACGACGACGCAAACCGGGAGGTAGGCGGAGACCCCTGGAAGGACAGGGACTACCGTGGGCCGGGATGAAGCATGTTCAACACTGGATCGACGGCCGGTCGACCCCCGGTCAGTCGACCCGCACCGGCCCCATCTACAACCCGGCCACAGGTGAGATGACCGGCGAGGTCGTGATGGCGACCGGCAATGACGTGGACGCGGCGGTTGCGGCTGCCGGTAAGGCATGGGAGACATGGCGTTTCGCCTCTCTGGCGCAACGTCAGAACATCCTTTTCGCATTCAGAGAGATCGTCAACGCGAGACGGCGGGAC
Organism: uncultured Acidimicrobiaceae bacterium; assembly: GCA_964400035.1. Lineage (GTDB taxonomy): Bacteria > Actinomycetota > Acidimicrobiia > Spongiisociales > ZC4RG35 > ZC4RG35. The sequence continues at coordinate 29,002 of CAYNSP010000007.1, forward strand.
ATCGCCGAGGTACTGACCTCGGAGCACGGTAAGACGATCGACGATGCGATGGGGGAGGTGCAGCGCGGTCTCGAAGTGGTCGAGTTCGCATGCAACATCGGTCACCTGGTCAAAGGCGACTACTCCGAACAGGTCTCGACCGGTGTCGATACTTTCACCATCCGCCAGCCCCTCGGGGTCGTGGTCGGCATCACCCCTTTCAATTTCCCGGCCATGGTCCCCATGTGGATGTACCCCTTGGCCATCGCCACCGGCAACACGTTCATCCTCAAGCCATCCGAGAAGGACCCATCGGTGTCGCAGATGTTCGCCACGATGTTTGCCGAGGCTGGTCTGCCTGACGGTGTGTTCAACGTGATTCACGGTGATCGGGAGGCGGTCGACGCCCTCATCACCCATCCCGGAGTCGCCGCCGTCTCCTTCGTCGGCTCGACCCCTATCGCCCGGTACATCTACGAGACAGGTACCCGCCATGGCAAGAGGGTCCAGGCGCTGGGCGGTGCCAAGAACCACATGATCGTCCTTCCCGACGCAGACATCGACCTGGCGGCGGACGCCGCAGTCTCCGCCGGCTATGGATCAGCGGGGGAGCGGTGCATGGCGATCTCGGCGCTGGTCACAGTGGGCCGGGCCGGAGACGAGATGATCGAAGGCATCCGGACCCGGGTCGAGAAGTTGACCGTCGGTCCCGGCGATCGACCGGGTGTCGAAATGGGACCGCTGATTTCGCAGGAGCACCGGGACCGGGTGCTGGGATACATCGCCGCCGGCGTCGAACAAGGAGCCAATCTGGTCATCGATGGCCGTGAACTGGTGGTGGAAGGACATGAAGGTGGCTTCTTCGTCGGTCCAACCCTGTTCGACCGGGTCGACACCCACATGAGCGTGTACACCGACGAGATCTTTGGTCCGGTCCTATCCACCGTGCGCAAGGAGCACTTCGAGGATGCGATCCGGCTGATCAATTCGAATCGGTATGGCAACGGCACCGCGGTCTTCACCAATGACGGCGGGGCCGCCCGCAAGTTCGCCAGCGAGATCCAGGTCGGAATGGTCGGGATCAATGTCCCGATCCCGGTTCCCCTCTCGTACTACTCCTTCGGGGGCTGGAAGGATTCGATCTTCGGAAGTCACGCCATCTATGGCCCCGAAGGGGTTCACTTCTACACCCGGCAGAAGGTGGTCATCTCCAGGTGGGCCGACCCGATACATCGGGGCGTTGACCTCGGGTTCCCCACCCACGGCTGAACCGCGAACCGGAACCGCCTCTCCTCCGTACTGAGATACAC
>CAYNSP010000008.1:0-29015 GCA_964400035.1 uncultured Acidimicrobiaceae bacterium
TTCGCCGACGGCGTTCCCCGCAAGGCGAGGGAGCTCTCATTCGAAGCCGCCCCGGGACGTGGCCTGGTGCTCAAGAAGAGACCGTTGGACATCGACGCCGTGCTGGTGGCCTGTCATGGAGGGCCTGGGGAAGACGGAACACTCCAGGGTCTGCTGGATCTCGCCGGCATCCGATACACCGGGACCGGACAGGCCGCATCGGCCCTGGGCATGGACAAGCTCGCATTCGGTGCGGCGATGTCAGCGGCCGGTCTGCCAACCCTGCCGAGGACGCTGGTCGCCACAGGGTCGGAACCGCCGCCGGCCTTTGGCGGGCCCTACATCGTCAAACCCCGTTTCGGCGGATCCTCGATCGGGATCGAGGTGGCCGACGACTGGGAGACCGTTCTCGCCCTGAAGAAGACGTCCTCGTACTTCGACAACGGCGCGGTGATCGAGCCGTTCAAGCGGGGGAGTCGGGACCTCCAGCTGGCGGTGAGGACGTACCCCGCACTCGAGCTCTCAGCCATCGAGGCCCCGGCCCGGTCGACTGACGGCATCTACTCATATGACCAGAAATATCTCGCATGGGGTGGCGAGGTCAGTGAGGGTCGGGAACTGCCGGCGAACATCCCCACCGACCTGAAAGAGCGGATCCATGACCTGGCCCGGAAGGTGACCGCCGCCGCTGGCCTCCGTGGAATCGTCAGGATCGATTTCCTCGAAGTCGAAGGTGAGATCTATGTGAACGAGGTCAACACGATCCCCGGCTCGATGGGGGCGTATCTCTGGGTCGATCCGCCGATTTCGCGCCGGCAGTTGTTCACCGACATGCTCGATGAGGCGCGGTCAACGACGACGAAGGTCTTCTCGACCGCGGGCAGTGATGGCACCGCACTGAGAAGCGCGGGGGCGATTGCCTCAAAACTTGGATAGGCGAGCCGGTCTCCTCCTCATCGGAGGCGCGCCCTCACACAGGACGGTCCGGCTGCCTGGAAACTTCTATAGGTTTACTACCGGGCAGGTGAGGGTGCGGGTGATGCCGCCGACCGACTGAATCCTGGCAACGACCAGCTTGCCCAGCGAGTCAACGTCCTCGGCACTTGCCTTGACGATGACGTCGTAGGGGCCGGTGACATCGTCGGCGGCTTCGACGCCAGGGATCGAACGGACCTCTTCCGCAACGACGGCGGCCTTGCCGACCTCCGTCTGAATCAGGACATACGCCTGGACCAAGTTGAGCCTCCTATTGCTCTGGTGGCAGGCGACGATAGTGGATTGGAGACAACCGTGGGAACGGGCGGTTCAGTAACCCTCCTGGCCCAGACGGACCAGGGTGATGAACTGATTCCCGTCCTCTTCGACAGTGTCGAAGATCAGACGCTGGCCCTGGCGGAGGGTCCGGAAGACGGAACCCGTCAGCGAACCGGGGCGGAGAAACACTTCGGCGCGGTCGGAGTCCCGAACCACGATCCCGATTCCGGTCACCGGGTCGTAGGACTTGACGACGCCCTGGTCCATCAGGCCTTGACGACCTTTCCGGCACGGATGCACGAGGTGCAGACGCGGGCGCGGCGGGTGTTGGAACCGTGCTGAACACGGATCTTCTGGATGTTCGGCAGCCAGCGGCGGCTGTTGCGCTTGTGGGAGAAGCTCACGGTCTTGCCGTAGCTCGGCTCCTTGCCGCAGACTTCGCATCTGTAGGACATGTCGGACTCCTGGAGTGGTCGAAACCTGGAAGGGTCGGAAACGCTCCCGACCGGCGGCAATCTTAGTCAGGTCCTGTGGCCAAGTCCTAGTTCGCCGTTACCGTGCGGCCATGGCGACCCTGGCCCAATTGACCGCGATCCCCACCACCCGGATCGATGGGATCGGGACGGTGTATGCCCGGACCCTGGCCAGGGCGGGCATCGACTCTATTGCCGACCTCCTCCACCACGTTCCCTACCGCTATGTCGATCGGTCTCACGAGTCGGCGATCGGTCAAGCTCCGATTGGTGAGGAGGTGACGTTGGTCGGCGAGATCCTCAAGGTGAACGAGCGATTGATCCCTCCCGGTGGGAAGCGGCGGAAGGCAATGCCCATTGTCGAGGCGGTCATCGGGGACCCGACCGGGCAGATAAAGGCCGTCTGGTTCAACCAACCGTGGAGAGCAAAGCAGCTTGCTCCGGGAAGTCGGGTCGTGGTCAGTGGCGCCGTCGAGTCGTTCAAAGGTCTGCGGCAGATGCAGATGCCCGACCTGGTGGTCTTCGGTCAGCAACAGGGGAGTCTCGAGGTCGGGCGCGTGGTGCCCGTCCATTCGGTGGTCGGCACGATCAAACGTGGTGACCTGCGCGGCTGGATCCGATCGGCGGTGACCCGATCCAAGCCGATGCCCGACCCGGTTCCGGTCGAGTTCCTGTCCAGACACGGGTTGATGGAGCGGGAGCCCGCTTTCGAGCTGATCCACTTCCCTGAGGAGTTGTCCCAGGCCAATGACGCCCGGCGCCGTCTGGCATACGACGAGTTGTTCCGCATGTCACTGGCGCTGGCCCTGGCGAAACAAAGACGGATCGCCGAGGCCAACGGCATCAGCCACAAGGTGACGGGGTCTCTCAGCGAACGGTTCATCTCCGGTCTGCCCTACCGGCTGACGTCAGCACAGGAGCGGGTCCTTTCCGAGATCCGCAACGATCTCGCCGCCTCCGACCCGATGCATCGTCTCCTCCAGGGGGAGGTCGGCTCGGGCAAGACGGTGGTTGCGGTGGCGGCCCTGCTCGACGGGGTTGAAGGGGGATGGCAGGGGGCGATCATGGCCCCGACAGAAGTCCTCGCCGAACAGCACTTCCTCGGGGTCAGCAGGCTGCTCGCCGACGCCGGCATGGCACCGGAGCCGTTCGGGGATGGTGGCCGGATGGGAATGACCAGCCTCTTCGACAGTGATGCCCCATCGGTGAGACTTGGTCTCCTGACCGGGTCGGTGGCGATCAGCAATTACGACGGGAGGATGCGGCGGGACGACCTGGTGGCCGACATCGCATCGGGCCAGGTCGACATCGTGGTCGGGACGCATGCCCTGATCCAACAGGGGGTCGACTTCAAACAACTGGGTGTCGCCGTCGTCGACGAACAGCACCGATTCGGTGTCGAACAGCGAGACGAGATCAGGACCAAGGCCGGGGACATCCAACCCGACCTTTTGATCATGACCGCCACCCCGATCCCGCGAACCCTCACCATGACCCTCTACGGCGACCTGGATGTCTCGGCCATCGATGAGATGCCCCCAGGCCGATCACCGGTGAAGACCCGGCTGGTGGGCAGGGTCGAGGAGAACCTCGCATGGGAGCGGATCCGGGTCGCAGTCGACGCAGGACGTCAGGCGTTCGTGGTGTGCCCCCTTGTCGACGAGAGCGAGAAGGTGGAGGCTGCTTCAGCCATCGCCGAGTTTCAACGTCTGTCCGCGGTTTTCCCCAGCCTGCGGGTCGGTCTTATCCACGGGCAGATGAAGACCGCCGAGAAGGAAGAAGTCATGTCCGCCTTCCGACGGAATGACATCCAGGTTCTCGTCTCCACCACTGTCATCGAGGTGGGCATCGACGTCCCCAATGCCACCGTCATGGTCATCGAGGACGCCACGCGCTTCGGTCTGTCTCAGCTACATCAGCTTCGTGGACGTGTCGGACGTGGACAGCATCCCGGGGAGTGCATCCTCATCGCCGATCCCACCAACGAGGAGTCGGAACGTCGTCTGGCGGCCATGGTGGCCAGCAACGACGGGTTCTTCCTGGCCGAAGAGGACCTTCGGATCCGTGGATATGGAACCGTGTTCGGTGCCCGGCAATCCGGGATGAAGGACCTCCGCATCGCCGACATTCTCGGTGACTTCGACTTGCTCCAGGCGGCGCAGCGGGATGCCTTCAGCCTGGTCTCGAGTGATCCCGGCCTCGCCTCTCATCCCGAACTGACCGAGGAGATCAGGGCAATGTTGGGGGAGCGGGTGGAATGGCTGTTCCGGAGCTGAGATGAGGATCATCTCTGGAACCGCCCGGGGTCGTCGGCTCAAGGCGCCGGACACGCCGGCGACAAGACCGGCGACCGACAGGGTCAGAGAGGCCCTGTTCTCCTCGTTGGGTGACAGCGTGGTCGGAGCGACCGTCGCCGACCTCTACGCAGGATCGGGTTCTTTCGGGCTGGAAGCGCTCTCCCGTGGTGCCGCATCCGCCGTGTTCGTCGAGAACGGAAGACGTGCCCTTGCCGCCCTGGAAGACAATGTCCGGTCCCTTCGACTCGGAGGGCAGGTGGTCAGGATGGCGGTGAGAAGCTTCCTCGATCGGTCGGACGTCCGGTTCGACCTGGTGTTCATGGACCCTCCCTGGGACATGCCGACCTCGAAGATGAACGAGGAGCTGGCCCTCCTCGATCGTCTCCTTGCCCCCGGTGGTTACGTGGTCGTGTCGAGAAGACACACCGACACGGATCCGGTCCCACCGCAAACTTGGCGGGTTGCCACGGAAAAGCGGTACGGAGATACCAAGATATTCAGGTACGTGAAGCTGGAAGAAGATGACGGCAGCCCTGATTCCCGGGAGTTTTGATCCACCGCACCGCGGTCACACCGACGTGATCGACCGCAGCCTCGAGCTGTTCGACCGTGTCGTGGTGGCCATTGTCGACAATCCCTCCAAGACCCCGATGTTCACCGCTGAGGAGCGGATGGGGATGTTCCGGGAGATCTACGGCGATCGGATCGAGATGACGCGGTTTCGCGGGCTCCTGGTCGATCATGTGCGCCAGTCGGGTGTCGACCTGGTGGTGAAAGGTTTGAGGACTTCGGACGACTTCGAATACGAGACACAGATGGCCCAGATGAACCGGCACCTCAGCGGAATGGAGACCGTGTTCATGGTGACCAGGCCCGACCTCCGTTTCGTCTCGTCCTCCCTTGTCAAAGAAGTGGCCAAACTCGGGGGATCCGTGAGTGGACTGGTCCCCGAACCGGTTGAGAAAGCACTCAAGGAGCAGTTGCGATGACCCAGGAAACAAACACCGACATTGAAGTGGTCGTGGACGCCACGTCGAGGGCCGAGCCGTCGGACATACTCGACATCGTCGACGATCTGATGGTCCACCTCCACGAGGCGAAGGCAGTGCCGTTGTCGTCGAACGTGCTGGTCGACCGTGAGACCTTCCTGGAGATGCTGGAGAGGCTGCGGGCCAGCCTGCCCGACGAACTCAGGGCCGCCCGTTGGATGGTGAGGGAGCGTGAGGCCTTCATCTCCCGCACCAACGAGAAGGCCAGGGAGATCATCGACAAGGCTCGTGCCGAGGCCGACGAACTTGTCTCGGAGTCGAACATCGTTGCCGAAGCCGTCGAAGAGGCGAACATCCTGGTCCGTCGCGCCGAGGGTGAAGCCCGCCGACTCCGTCTCGAGGCCGAAGACGACATCGAGAAGGGTCTGCAGAAGATGGAGCAACTGCTAACTGACCTCACCTCCAGGGTGAAGGCCGCCCGCGGAGAACTCCATCAGGCCCGGCCCAAGCCACCGGGCGTCCCGATCTAGCCGGCGCCCGCCGGGGATATGGGGCCACCTCCGGTCCTAACATCGCGTCATGACCTCCGACCTGGTGTTCCGTGTTGACGACCTGATCGGTCACCCGGAACGGAAACGCAATTTCACCGGTACCCACCAGGTGGATCTCAGACTCGGCGAGTCCACGGTGAGCGGTCCGATGGTCGTTGTCGGGTCGGTGGTCGGGACCATCGATGGCGTTCAGGTCGACTACACGGCCTCGGCCGCGGCCGATCTGATCTGCGTCCGGTGCCTCACCACATGGGTCCAGCCGCTCGAAGTGGAAGGATCCCAGCACTTCTCAAAGATCCCGGATGAGGACGGCTACGCCATTCTTGGCGGTGAGATCGACCTGCGTAGTCCTTCGACCGACGAGCTGGCGTTGGGAATTCCCGCAGCCCCACTCTGTCGCTCCGATTGTCTGGGACTTTGCCCAATCTGTGGAACCGACTTGAATATGGATCCCTGTGATGGTCACGGAGGCGACTCCGACTCGCCCTTCGCAGCCCTCAAAGATCTGTTCGAAACCTAAGGAACACCTCATGGCGGTGCCAAAGAAGAAGATGTCGCGTTCACGCACCCGTCGCCGCAAGGCGGCGTGGAAGGTGAGCGCCCCCCACAGTGTTGCCTGTGAGCAGTGCGGCAAGCCCAAGCTTCCCCACCGCGCCTGCAAAGAGTGCGGGACCTACGCTGGCCGCGAAGTAGTCGAAACCGGCTGAACCGTTGACCCGCATCGCCCTCGACGCGATGGGGGGTGATTTCGCCCCTACCGAGACCGTCGCCGGCGCGGTTGTGGCGTCACGTCGCGGAGTCGATGTGGTCCTGGTCGGGCAGGCCGACAGGCTCGCCGTCGAACTCGAGAACCATGGGGTCGACCTTCCGATCATCGACGCCCCCGATGTGATCGAGATGGGCGACGACCCCGCCAAGGCTCTGCGGGACCGCCCCAACTCATCGATAAGCGTCTGTGCCCGTTTGGTCGCCAGCGGTGAAGCCAGCGGGTTCGTCAGTGCCGGATCGACCGGCGCCGCTATGGCTGCGGCCGCCATCCTGATCGGACGGATCAAGGGTGTGATCCGGCCCGCCATCGCCACCATCATTCCCACACCGGGCACCCCGACAATGGTCCTCGACTCGGGTGCCAACCCGGAAGTCAGTCCCGAGCAACTCGCCCAGTTCGGGGTGATGGGGTCATTGGCCTCCCAGGTCATACTCGGGGTGGAGAACCCCCGGGTAGCACTCATGTCGATCGGAGAGGAGAAGAGCAAGGGCCGGGACCTGGAGCGTGCAGCATGGGCGCTCCTCGAGGCGGGGCCGACCAACTTCATCGGGAATGTCGAAGGTCGAGATGTCTCGACCGACAAGGCCGATGTCTTCGTCACAGACGGTTTCACCGGGAACGTCTTCCTCAAGACCGTCGAGGGTGCTGCCAAGCTCACCGCCCAATACTTTTTCGAGGCGCTCTCAGACCTTCCGGCCGAGATCCAGTCGGAGGTGATGCCTGCCCTCTTTTCAGTGCGTTCCAAGCTCGACTACGAGACACACGGCGGTGCCCAGCTTCTCGGTGTCAAAGGAGTCACCGTGATCGCCCACGGTTCTTCGAGCCGCGTCGCCATTTCCAACGCCCTGACCGTCGCCTCCGAAGGCGCTGCAGCAGGTCTCCCCGGCCGACTCGCCGAACTGCTGGGATGACCACCGAAGAGGCACTCGGATACCGGTTCAAGGACCCGACGCTCCTGCGTCTCGCCCTGACACACCGTTCGGTCAGTGCGGAGGACGACACCCGCGACGACAACGAGAGACTTGAGTTCCTCGGCGACGCCGTCCTCCAACTGGTCATCACCGACATGCTCTACATGGGTCATCCCGAGCTGGCCGAAGGTCAGATGGCCAAGACCCGATCGGCACTGGTGAGCCGGGCGTCGCTTTCTGACCTTGCCCATTCCATTGACCTGGGTCGTCATGTGGAGCTCGCTCGGGGCGAGGAGATGACGGGTGGCCGGAGCAAAGACTCGATAGTGGGTGACGCGCTGGAGGCCCTCCTCGGCGCCATTTACCTCGATGGCGGTCTCGACGCGGCGAGGTCGGTGATCGAGAGACTTTGGGCGGACCGCGTCGCGCAACGGGCCAAGACTCCTGGAATCAAGGACTACAAGACCCGTTTACAGGAAATCCTCGCCCGAGCCGGACACCGGCCGGTCTACGAGGTGGAGGGTTCCGGACCTGACCATGATCGCCATTTCGTGGCAAAGGTCTTTGTCGATGGGGCCCTGGCGGGAACGGGGGAGGGACGTTCCAAACGTGAGGCCGAACAGGGGGCCGCCGGAGAAGCGATCCGGTCCCTATCTCAGAGCTGATCGATCAGAACCGGTTCCTGACGGGCCCTGAGGTCCAGATACCAGTGGGTGTAGGCGACACCGATCGCAGCCATGATCAGTCCTTGGGCACCGATCCCGATCACCCCGATCACCATGGTTACCGGATTGGTTCCCGCACTGAACGTCAACGGGGTTATCCATTGGATCATCGAGCTGGCGACCGATCCGAGCAGGGCCACGAGAAGGAGGAAACCGAAGGTGACTCCCCAACGGCCCCGTACCAACTGCATGCTCCTCAGCAGCACTCTTGCCGGTCCCACAGGTTCGACAGAGGTCACAGGTGTGATCATCGAGACCGAAACCGCGAACCAGACCGCCGGGGTGAGGGCGACCGCGAGCACGAGGAGCCCGGCGAAGGAGAGGTCGCCGATCACGCTCCAGAGGGAGAGACCGACAAAGATCGCACCGAAGATCACGGCGAGGGCGATCGCCAGACTCAGCAGTGCGGGGAAGAACCGGCGGAGTGCATGCGTCCTGGCCTCTGATGGGCGGATCTCACGACCGGTGAGTCGGGCGATGGTGAGACGGTGAGACACCAGATACATGAGGATGGTGGCAATGGCCTGAACCAGTCCGGTCAACACCATGGCCGTCACCAAGGGACGCACCAGACGCGCCACTTCATCAGGAGGAAGGCTGTTCAAATACCCGGGGTCGTTGAGTACCGCCACCAGCACCTCCATCGCCCCCGTCTGGCTGAGGATCAACACGGTGAGGAGGCTGGACGGGATGAACACCATCAGTGAGGTGGTGAATAGGGGTTTCCAGTTGCTCATCAGTGCCGCCACGGCATCATTGAGCACCTGACCGAAAGGGCGGGGGAGTATCCGCATCAGGTGGGTACCGTAATCAACCTCCTGTCCGATGAACGTCCTTGCCTGAACTGCCCGAAGTCGAGATCACACGTCGGCATCTCGCGCCCGCACTGACCGGTCGCACCCTGGCGAAGGTCTCCCTGAATCACCCCAGAACCTCGCGTTACAACGCCTCCCCGGCCGAGGTAGAGGCGAGACTGGCGGGGCGGCAGGTGTTGGAGTTGAGACGACACGGGAAGTTCCTGATGGGCTTCCTCGATGATGGTCAGCTCCTCGTCGCCCATCTGGGGATGTCGGGTCGGTTCTCCATCACCGATCCAGGGGCGGAATCCGAACTGCACACCCACTTCACCGCGGCCACCGACGACGGCCGTGAGATCCGATTCATCGACCCCCGAACATTCGGCTTCGTGGCGGTGTTCGACGACCTCGACGAGTCACCGGTTGCCTCTCTCGGTCCTGACGCTTGGGAATCTCCGCCCGACCCCCGGACCCTTTCCCGCACCCTTCGGGGACGTTCGGCGCCGATCAAGGCGCTACTCCTCGACCAGACGGTCCTATCCGGTCTGGGCAACATCTATGCCGACGAAGTACTCCACGGGGCCCGGATCCACCCTCTCACGCCCGGCGGCCGGATCGATACCCGTCGGGCCGACCGACTGCTCGGGATGACCCGTGAGGTACTGGCGCGGGCCATCGAACACGGTGGCACTACTCTCGACGACCTCGCCTACCTACTCCCCGACGGGAGGGCTGGTGAGAACTTCGAGCGTCTCAATGTCTATGGGAGAGACGACCTTCCCTGTCCGCGTTGCGGATCGATCATCCGCAAGGTGGTGGTGAGGGCGCGGTCCACTCACTTCTGCCCGTCTTGCCAGAGGTCTCCCCGGGGTCTTGGTAGTGTGAACCGGTAATCACATCGATGTCATTCAGGTAGGAATCAGTTGTATCTCAAGTCGTTGAAGCTGTCCGGGTTCAAATCTTTCGCAGATCGAACCCGCCTTGAGTTCCGCCCGGGGGTGACGGTGGTTGTCGGTCCGAACGGGTCCGGCAAGTCGAACCTGGTCGACGCCCTGTCGTGGGTACTCGGCACACAATCCGCCCGCAGCCTTCGCACCCCGAAGATGGAGGACGTCATCTTCGCCGGCACCGCTGCCCGGCCGGCCCTGAATCGCGCCGAGGTCACGTTGGTCATCGACAACACAGACCGTCTCATCGACCTCGACCTCGACGAGGTCGCCATCACCAGGCGCCTCTATCGGGACGGGTCCAGCGACTACGAACTCAACGGTGTCGACTGTCGTCTCCTCGACATCCAGGAACTGCTCTCCGACTCGGGTGTCGGCCGTCACCAGCATGTGATCATCGGACAGGGTGAGATCGGTCAGGTCCTCAATGCCTCTCCGGCAGACCATCGAGAGGTGATCGAGGAGGCGGCCGGGATCCTCAAGCATCGCAAGCGCAAGGAACGTGCCGAGCGTCGTCTGGAACGGACCGATGAAGATCTGGTTCGCCTGGCCGACATCGTCAACGAGATAACCCGTCAGATGAAGCCGCTGAAGCGTCAGGCGCGCGCCGCCGAGCGGTATGACGGTGTTCGCGCAGAGGTCGTTGCTCTCCGGCTGTACCTCGGTGGGCAATCTCTCAAAGCCCAGGACGAGGCCATTGCCGCCGCATCGGAAGAACGTGTCACCCTCGAGGCGTCCCTGGCTGAGAACCAGCATCGGGTCGCCGAACTCGAGGCAGACCTGGCCGTCCTCGGCCCGGAGGCGTCGCAACTGGCGGCCGAACTCGAGAGGGACACCGGGGCCGCGGCACTGCTCGAGACCACCGGGGAGCGATTGCGGAGGGTTGGCTCCGTCGCCCACGAACGGAGGCGGGCGGCGACCGGTCGGCTCGAACTGGCGGAGGAGCGGGTCGGTGACCTGACCGGCGAGTTGACCGAGATCGAGTCCGAGGTGTCCGGACTCGCCACCACACGGGAGCAGCTGGCGGAGGATGTCCGGGCGGCGGAACTGGCGCTGGCGGGGATCGAGGAGGAGGAGCGTGCCCTCGCGGCACAGACGACCCTGTCCCCGGAGGGGGCCCAAGCGGTGGTCCGGGGTGAGCTGAGCGGGATCGAGTCGACCCTGAATCGGGACCACCGCGAGATCGAGTCAATCGACCATCGTCTCCAGGTCCTCCAGGCTCAGGTGGCGGAGGAATCCGCAGCAATCGGATCGATCAACCGTGAGATCCAGGACCTCGACACCGAGTCGACCCGACTCCAGGAGCGGTATGAGAAGGCCCGGGTAGCCAGGATCGCCGACCAGGAGAAATGGTCGGCGGCCGAGGCTGCCCTGGGCGAAGCTCGCATAGCGGTGGCTTCCTTGACGGCCAGAGTTGAAGCCATCAGGGCCACCATGGACGGGCGATACGACCCCGAAACCCGGTCCCGGGTCGAAGCCGCGGGTGGGGCGATGGGCACCCTGATCTCCAGACTCGACGTGCCGGAAGGTTTGGAAGCCGCAGTCGGGGCCGCCCTGGGTCCGTGGGTCGATGCCATCAGCTTCAAGGACCACCGGTCGATCCGGGACGTGCTTGCCCTGGTCAAATCCTCCGGAGGTGGCTCAGTTGCAGTTGTAGGGGGTGGACATGCGGGTGCTCGAAATGCGGCTCCGGTCGCTGATGCTCTCGGCCTGGAAACCCTCGTCTCCCTCCTCGGCCCGAGTGCCGACACGACCCTGGCCGATGCCCTGCTCGGAGACGTGGTGATGACCCAGGGGTGGATCACCGCCTGGGAGGTGGTCGCCGCCCACCCCGACGTTAGGGCGGTGACTCCCGAGGGTGATCTGGTTACCGCCAACGGCGTCGTGATCGCCAACGCCGACGGCGCCGCACCGGTGATGCTCGAAGTGGCGGAAGTCGCACTCGAGAAGGCTCAGACCGAGGAAGCACGGGCCGTGTCCATCCACACCGCTTCCCGGCGAGACTTCGATTCCAGTCGGGATGCGGAACGAGTGGCACTGGAAGCCCTCGAGTCCGTCGAGTCGGCTCTCGCCGGCAAGACAGAGGCGATGACCCGACTGAGCCAATCAGTTGCCGGCATCGAGGCCGAGATCGCCAGGCTGGAAGCGAGGAGGACTGCCCTCTCCACTGCGGTGGAGGCAAGCGAGCGGCAGGCCGGCGTCCTCAGAGCGAGGATCGAGGCCCTTCAGGGCGAGGCCGACGAGATCCAGAGGGCTTGGAGTGAATTGGAGGCCCGGAAGGTCGAGGTCGCTGCCGAGAAGGGAACCGCCCGCGCATCCTGGCAGGAGTTGGTCGGCAGGCTCCGATCCACCGACGAGCGTGTCCGTCTACTCGAAGATCGTCGGAAGCGGATCGGTGAAGAGATGGCACGGTTGGAAACCGCGCCGCAGACCAGCCCTCGCGGGCTCGCCGTGGTCGAAGACATCGCCACCCGGGCGATCTCGATCCTCACCACCGGTCTTGCCGGGTTGAGGGACCGTCAGGCCAGGTTGCGGGCTCAACATTCGGTGGTCCGCTCCCGCTACGAGGAAGCGCGATCCGAGCACGAGGTCCGGCGCGAGGCAGTACATACGGCTCGGGAACGGATAGGGGACCTTGACATCCGGTTGACCGAGTTGCGTCTTCAGCGCGAGGCGGTCCTGGAGGCAGTCCGGCGCGACGCTGATGCCGGCGCGGAGGAGGCCCTTAGAACCCCCAGACCCGACTACCCCGAGAATGAGGATCTCGAAGCGATCCTCGCCTCAAAGCTGGCCGAACTTGCCCGCATGGGCCCGATCAACCCCCTGGCGGCCGCCGAGTACCGCGACCTGGAGGAGCGTCACACCTTCCTGGTCGATCAGATTGCAGACGTCGAGTCCTCACGGGCTGAGTTGAAGAAGGTGATCGCGGCTCTCGATCGGGAGATCAATGATCGGTTCCAGAGTGCCTTCACCGAGGTAGCGTCGGCATTTGAGAAGTACTTTGCGGTTCTCTTCCCCGGAGGTCGGGGGCGCATCCGCCTTATCGATCCTGACGACCCCGAGTCGGGCGTTTCCATCGATGCTCAACCCATGGGCAAGAAGGTGAGTCAGATGTCCCTTCTGTCCGGTGGCGAACGGAGTCTGGCCGCCCTTGCGTTCCTGTTCGCCATCTTCGATGCCCGACCGAGCCCGTTCTATGTGCTCGATGAGGTCGAGGCAGCACTGGACGATGTGAACCTGAGACGTTTCTTGCGGATCGTCGATGAGTTCCGGAACCGTGCTCAATTGGTGATCATCACCCACCAGCAGCAGACGATGGAAGTGGCCGACGTCCTGTATGGCATCACCATGGAGACAGGTGGTGCGTCCAAGGCACTCCGCAAAGACATGTCGGAAGTGCCAGCAGCGATGGTCGATCAAGCTGGCTGAACATGGATCCGATTGTCTATGTCGCAGTTGGCCTCGCCGTGCTCGTCATCGCGATTACGACCATCTGGTTCGTCTCCCGGCGGGCAAAGACCGGAGCCGTCGAAGGCTCTGTAGCGGTAACACCCGGTGGTTTCGGCAGGGCGCTTCGTCAGGTCTTTTCCAGTCTCGATTCGGACACATGGGACCGTTTGGAGACGGCGCTGCTCGCCGGGGATGTGGGTCCGGCTGCCACCATGCGGATCATCGACCGGGTGAGGGGGCGTTCACCGAAGACCGCTGACGAGGCCCGTGCCCTGCTCAAGGACGCTCTTCTCGACGAGTTCGGGGACCGCGATCGGAGTCTCAATCTTTGGGGTGATCCCTCGGTGGTGATGGTGGTTGGGGTGAATGGGGCGGGAAAGACGACCACGGTGGCAAAGCTGGCCTACCGGCTGGTCGGTGAAGGCAAGACCGTTCTACTCGCAGCCGCCGACACCTACCGGGCTGCCGGAGGGGAACAGCTGGAGATCTGGGGCGAGAGGATCGGTGTTCCCGTCGTTTCGGGCCAACAGGGTGGTGATCCCGCCGCTGTGGTCTACGACGCCCTGGCCTCGGCCCGCGCCGGCGGGATTGATGTGGTCATCGTGGACACCGCCGGAAGGCTCCATGGCAACCGGAACCTGATGGAGGAGTTGGGCAAGGTTCATCGGGTCGCCGGCGGTGAGGGCGGAGTCGGAGAGGTCCTGTTGGTCCTCGATGCCAATTCCGGTCAGAACGGTCTGGCACAGGTCCGCGAGTTCGGTGCAGCGGTGCCGGTGACCGGGGTGATGTTGGCCAAGTTCGACGGCTCGGCCAAGGGTGGGGTGGTGGTCGCGGTCGAGTCGACCCTCGATGTACCGGTCAAACTGGTGGGGACCGGGGAACACATAGGCGATCTGGAACCATTCGAACCGTCCTCATTTGTGGCAAGCTTGCTCCGGGAGTGAGCAATCTCAACGACCTGGTTGATCTAGCCCGGGGCAGTGCCAAACTCGCCTATGTGCCCTACTCGAACTTCCGGGTCGGGGCCGTGGTCGTGACTGCCGACGGTGAGATCTTCACCGGGGCCAACGTGGAGAACGCGGCATACCCATCAGGAGCCTGCGCCGAAGCCACCGTTATCGGCACGGCTGCCTCACAGGGAGTCCGCAAGATCGAGACCGTGGTCGTGGCCTGCATCGATGCCTCCGATACCGATGGTGCCTACCCCTGTGGACGCTGCCGCCAGGTTATGTCGGAGTTCGACGTCGATACCGTGGTAGTGACGGCCGGTCCGGGCTCGGAGATCCGCACTCATACCCTGGACGAACTTCTGCCCTACCGCTTCAACCTGTAGCACTACCGCCGGTCAAGCATCTCTGCGAGAGTCGGGCATGCGCCGGGAAGGAGCAGATCCGTTTCGTGAAGAAGCGGTACGACTGTTGAACCTGTGGGTCTGTGGATTCGGGCCACTCCTGGCTTGTTTATCCTGCCGTGCTCCCCAGGAGCGAGCAGATGGCCGAACGACTTCCCGGAGTGTTCTCCGGGGCACCCGATCACGACGCGTGTGGTGTCGGGTTCATCGCTGCCCGCGACCGCCAGCCTTCGTACCGGATGACCCGTCTCGCGGTCAGCTGTCTGAAGCGACTCGACCATCGGGGAGCCCGGGCTGAAGACGGGACCGGAGACGGTGCCGGGCTGCTCACCCAGATTCCCCGCAAGCTGATCGCACGTGAGCTTCGGGCTCAGGGTATGGAGGTCGACCCGGATCGTCTCGGGCTCATCATGTGTTTCCTTCCGGTCGAGAGGGGGAGGGAGGCCCGAACTCTTGTCAATGAGGCGGTTGAGGCCGAAGGTCTTCGTGTGGTGATGTGGCGGGCGGTGCCGGTCGATCCATCGGTCCTGGGAGATCGGGCGAGGGAGGTTCTCCCCCTGATCGAGCAGGCTGTGGTCCAGGGTGATGGCACCGGCCCCGAACTGGAGCGGGCGTTGTTCCTGGTCAGGAAGCGGATCGAGAGGCAGGATGCCGAGATCGCCATTCCTTCAGCTTCGGCGAGGACCGTGGCCTACAAGGGTCTCTTCACTGCCAGCCGCATCTCTGACTTCTACTGGGATCTGCGCGACCCGGATTTCGAGACGGCATTCGCCATCTTCCACCAGCGTTACTCGACCAACACCTTCTCTACCTGGGACAACGCCCAGCCGTTCCGGGTCCTCGCTCACAACGGTGAGATCAACACCATCCAGTCGAATCGTTCCTGGATGGACGCCCGTCAGAACGAAGCCACTCCAGGGGTCTGGGGTGACCGACTGGGAGACACGTTCCCGTTCTACCAGCCGGGTCTTTCCGACTCGGCAACGCTGGACAATGTCTGGGAGTTGCTCATGATGAGCGGCCGGTCGCTCGCCCATGTGAAAGAGATGCTGATCCCACCGGCCTGGGAAAGTCGGGGTGACCTGGCACCCGAGATGGTTGCCTTCTACGAGTACCACGCCTCGTTGACCGAACCGTGGGACGGCCCGGCTGCGATTGCCGCTACCGACGGGATATCCCTGCTTGCCGGACTGGACAGGAACGGTCTCAGACCGGCAAGGTGGACGATCTCTCCCGAGGTTGTTCTGGTGGCCTCCGAGGCCGGAATCTGTCAGGAGGAGGAATCGATCGCCCTCGCGACCGGCCAACTCGGACCCGGAGAGGTCCTCCTCTTCGACGGAGTCACCGGGGAGATCAGCTTCGCCGACCAGGTCAAACGGCAATTGGCGGCGGAACGACCCTACGCCGACTGGGTGAGCACCGAGGCCCTCCGGATCGGCGCTCCGTTCGACAGCGAGAACGACACCAGGTTCGACGCCGGGGCACTCGCCCGGGTGTTCGCCTACACCGCCGAAGAGCGACGGCTGATTCTCACGCCGATGGCGCACGGTGAGACACCGACCGGTTCGATGGGGGACGACACGGGTCTTGCCGTCCTCTCGACGAGGCCAAGACGCCTCACCCGTTACTTCCATCAGATGTTCGCCCAGGTGACCAATCCGCCGGTCGATCCGATTCGGGAGCGTTCGGTCATGTCTCTACGCATCCATCTCGGTCGGAGAGGCCCGCTCCTGGTCGAAGAACCTGCCCACGCCCATCTTGTCGAGTTGAACAGTCCCGTGCTGTCCGACGGCGAGCTCGAAGCGATCGTGGGGTCCGACGATCCCGCCTTCAGGGCCGTGTGGATCAGGACTACGTGGCGGGTCAGCGATGGATCCGCAGGCATGAAGCCGGCCCTGGAGGAGATCTGCGAACGCGCCGCAACGGCGGTTGATGAGGGTGCTTCGATCATCGTGCTCTCCGACCGGGAGACCGACCGGGAGAATGCTCCCATCCCTGCGGTTCTGGCGACAGGGGCCATTCACCAGCACCTCATCCGGAAAGGCGTCCGGGGGCGCGTGTCCATACTGGTTGTCTCCGGTGAGACCCGGGACGAGCACGATCTCGCCTGTCTGATTGCCTTCGGAGCCTCAGCCGTCAACCCATATCTGGCGATCGACCGCGTGATCGATATCGCCCGCGACGACGGGGTCGACCCGGTGACGGCCCAGGAGAACTACCGGCGTTCGTTGGAGAACGGTCTCCTCAAGATCATGTCCAAGATGGGGATCTGCACCCTCTCGGCTTACCGGGGATCCGAGCTTTTCGAGGTGATCGGTCTGTCCGAGTCCGTGTGCAAGCTGGCGTTTGCCAACGCACCAAGACGGATCCGGGGGATCGGTATGGAGGAGATCGCCAGAAGGGTGCTGTCGCTCCACGAGGGTTACTCCGGCTCTGACGGAATCTCCGGAGGTTTCTACAAACACCGTCGCGGTGAGGAGACCCACATCACTGCACCGATGGTGGTACTCGACCTCCAGAAGTCGGTCCGTTCCGGCGATCCCGATCTCTGGAATCGCTATATAGAGACGATCGACGATCGCGACCCGTCACTGATCCGGGACCTCCTCACATTCGTCTCCGCTACCCCGATCCCGATCGAGGAAGTGGAACCGGCCGACCAGATCATGCGGAGGTTCACCACGGCGGCGATGTCGATGGGTGCCCTTTCTCCAGAGGCCCACGAGGCGTTGGCCGAGGCGATGAATCTGATCGGTGCCCGCTCCAACTCGGGTGAAGGTGGTGAGGACCCGGCCCGTTTCGGGACATCGAGAAACTCGGCGATCAAACAGGTCGCCTCCGGGCGGTTCGGGGTGACACCGGAGTATTTGCTTTCCGCCGAGGAGATCCAGATCAAGATGGCCCAGGGTTCGAAGCCGGGTGAAGGCGGACAGCTTCCCGGCCACAAGGTCACTGAGCAGATCGCCCGGCTGCGGCATACCGAACCCGGTATCACCCTGATCTCGCCCCCTCCGCACCATGACATCTACTCGATCGAAGACCTGGCCCAACTGATCTTCGACCTCAAGGTGTTCCATCCTGACGCCCGGGTGTCGGTGAAATTGGTCAGCTCACCGGGGGTCGGGACCATCGCGGTCGGGGTGGCCAAGGCCGACGCCGACGTGATCACCATCTCCGGATCGGAGGGGGGGACCGGAGCCTCCCCCCTGGTCTCAATCAAACATGCCGGATCGCCATGGGAGATCGGGATCGCCGAGGCACATCAGACGTTGGTTGCCCGCGGAATGCGGTCGAGGGTCGTTCTGGAGACCGATGGCGGGATGAGGACCGGGCGGGATGTAGTGATTGCCGCCCTTCTCGGTGCCGAGCGATTCGGTTTCGGCACCCTGCCACTGCTCGCCATGGGCTGCAAGATGGTGCGTCAGTGTCATGAGAACACGTGCCCTGTCGGTATCGCCACCCAGGATCTCGACCTCCGCGCCAAATTCACCGGCACCGCTGACCAGATCGTCGTCCTCTTCACGCATCTGGCCGAGGAGATACGGCACCACCTTGCTGGTCTCGGAGCCCGGACGATCGAGGAGATCATCGGGCGAGCCGACCTGCTCAGACCGGTCGTTCGGGACCATCCCATGGCGGCCGATCTCTCCGCGATGCTGGTGCCCGCGGCGGCCCGAAAGATTCATCGGGGCTACCGACCCGCACCACTTTCCGACCTGTCGCGCCGGATCGAGTCGGACACCGCCGGGGCCGTGGCGACCGGCGAACCTACTGCCCTTCAGTACCCGATCCGCAACGTCGACCGCTCCGTGGGCACCCGTCTCGCCGGTCGGGTTACCGCCCATCATGGTGCGGGAGGCCTTCCTGAGGACACCATCCAGCTTCGCCTCACGGGGACCGCCGGTCAGAGTCTCGGTGCATGGTTGGCCCCCGGGATCAGCATCCATCTCGAGGGCGTCGCCAACGACGGTGTCGGCAAGGGCATGGCCGGTGGGATCCTGTCGATCCGACCACCGGCAGGCAGACATGCTGCCGGTAACGCAGTCCTCTACGGTGCCACCGGTGGGCGGGTCTTCATCGCGGGACCCGTCGGGCAGCGGTTCGCGGTGAGGAATTCAGGCGCCGTGGCGGTTGTCGAGGGTTGCTCTGATCATGGGTGTGAGTACATGACCGGCGGAACCGTGTTGGTCCTGGGACGGGTCGGTCACAACTTCGCCGCCGGTATGACCGGTGGTGTTGCCTATGTCTGGGATCCTGACACCGACTTCAAGGGGAGACTCTCCCACCTCGGTCCCCGGGCCAGACGCGCCGACGACGCCGACCGGGAGGTCATCCGGAGACTCCTAGAAGATCATCACGCCTTCACCGGCAGTGAGATCGCCCGGGAGCTTCTCGAGTCCGAGCTGGAAGGGTTCCGGGTGGTGTCCCCAAAGAACTCAGACACCACCCCACAACCTTCCCCGGTTGTCGAGGTCGCTCCGACCTGAGCTAAGACCTGGCTTCGAGAGCTTCGATCAACTTCGGGAGCACCGTGGTCACATCTCCGACAATGCCGAGGTCGGCAACCGAGAAGATCGGTGCGTCAGGGTCCTTGTTGATCGCAATGATCGTGCCCGAGTCCTTCATCCCGACGAGATGCTGCATGGCGCCCGAGATACCACAGGCGATGTACACATCGGGTTTGACCGTCTTGCCGGTCTGACCGACCTGCTTGGCGTAGGGGACCCATCCAGCATCGACGATCGCCCGGGTGGCACCGGTAGCCGCCTTGAGGGGTTTAGCGAGACGTTCGATCAAGCCGAAGTTCTCCGAAGAGCCCAGGCCGCGTCCACCGGAAACGACCACCGCAGCGTCCCCGAGCTGAGGGCCTTCCCGTTCCTCGATATGACTTTCCACGACCCGAGCCTCCGAGGCGCCCGTGTCCGGGATCTCGAGCGTCTCGATGGTGGCACTGCCCCCGGAAGGCTCCGCCGGGAATGACTTGGGTCGGACCAGCACGATGGCGGGACGGTCGGTGGCCTTGACGGTGACGATCTGGGTGCCACCGAGGATCTCATGCTGCGTCTCGACACCGTCGCCGAGTCGCACATCCGTGGCGTTCGATACCACTCCGACACCCAGACGGGCGGCGAGGCGACCGGCAATATCACGGTCATTGAGGGCCTGGCCGAACAGGATCAGATCGGGCGCATCCGCCCCGACCCTCTCCGCCATAGCGGCGGCAACCGGGGCCGATGGGAGTCGATCTCCGGCGTCGGCGACCAGCACCTTCGAGGCCCCGTACTCGCCGCAGATCCCGGCGGTGTCGGCGGAGCCGAAGTAGATGGCAGTGACCTCACCGAGACTCCGTGCCTTGGTCAGCAGCTCGCGACCGAGGGTGGAAGGCGAGCCAGCGGTCTCTTCTACGAAAACCCATACCGAGGCCACTCAGATCACCTTCCTTTGCTCGAGAAGTTCGATGATCGCCAGGTGGGCGTCGCCATCGTCTTCGATCTTCCGGCCGGCAGCACGTTCGGGTGCATCGTTGATCGCTGCCACCGTCTGCGACTCGGTGGGGGTCACCCCCAGATCGGCCAGGCTCCGGGTTTCGACCGGCTTCTTCTTCGCATCCATGATCCCCTTGAAGGTGGGATAGCGGGGTTCGACGACTCCGGCGGTCACAGAGACAACCGCGGGCAGCGAGGATGACACGACGTCGTAGCCGGCTGCGGTCTGTCGATTGATGGTCACCACGTCACCGCTGGTCTCGACCTTGGTCGCATAGGTAAGGGCGGGAACACCGAGAATCTCGGCGATCATCTGTGGCACCACCCCTGAGTATCCGTCAGTGGACTCGGTTCCGGCGATGACCAGGTCGAAGCCCTCAGCCTGAATGGCTGCAGCGAGGACCCTGGCCGTGGTCAGAGCATCGGACCCGCGGAGGGGGGAGTCATCGACGATCACTGCCTTGTCGGCACCCATGGCGAGTGCCTGTCGGATCCCCTGCGAGTTTCCGGCCGGACCCATGCTGACCAGCGTCACGGTCCCACCGTTTGCCTGGGCGATCTGCAAACCCATCTCGACCCCGTACCGATCGGTGTCATCGAGGATCTGGTCTTCGGGGCGGACCAGCCAACCCGTGCCCTCCTCGATCCGATACGGTGTTGCCGGGTCAGGTATCTGCTTGGCGCAGACGACGACCTTCATTCCGTTTCACTCCTTGTTCTGATTCCAGCGGGCGATGGTACCGGCGTCGGTCGCTACGAAATCCGCTCGATGATCAGTCGCGGCGCCTCGACGGGTTGGTCGACAATCTCCCAGGCGCCGGCGAGGCTGGCCTTCTGGGCCTCCCACCGGTCGGGATCCGAGTACCGGACGGTGGCCAGGGCATCTCCTGAATCGACCCTGTCACCGATCCTGGCCTGGATGGTGATGCCCACACCCGGGTCAACGCTGTCCTCCTTGCGTTCCCTCCCCGCCCCCAGACGGGTTGCGGCCATCCCGATGGTGAGTGCGTCGCACCTGGAGACATATCCGGCTCGTTCCGCCCTGACCGTGGCCTCGTGATCCGCCATCGGAAGGAGCTCGGGGTTGCGGATCGTGTCGGGGTCGCCGCCATGGGCGACGGTCACATCGATGAGCTTCTGAAGGGCTGAACCGTCGGCAAGGGCTTCGGACAGGCGTTCCCGTCCTCCAACGACTCCGCCGAGTTCGAGCATGACTTCACCGAGGGCAAGGGTCAGTTCGACGATGTCTTCCGGTCCGCCGCCCTGCAGCACCGCAATCGACTCGCGCATCTCCGAGGCGTTGCCCACTTCGCGGCCGAGGGGCTGTTCCATCGAGGTGATCAGGGCTGTGGTCCGGACACCGGCGGTATTCCCGATATCCACCATGGTTCGGGCGAGTTCACGGGAGCGTTCCAGTTGCTGCATAAAGGCCCCCGACCCGGTCTTCACATCGAGCACCAGACCGTCGAGTCCCTCAGCCAGCTTCTTCGACATGATCGACGAGGCGATCAAGGGCAGGGAGGCGACGGTGGCCGTGGCGTCGCGAAGTGCGTAAAGCTTGCGATCAGCGGGCACCATGGTTTCCGACTGGCCGGCCAGGACCAATCCATGCTCCCTCAGGATCTCCCGGAACCGGTCGGCGTCGAGGGCAGTGGTGAACCCGGGGATCGATTCCAGCTTGTCGAGGGTGCCCCCGGTGTGTCCGAGACCCCGGCCCGACATCATCGGCACCGCCACTCCACATGAAGCGACGAGGGGGGCGAGGGGGATGGAGATCTTGTCCCCGACACCACCGGTGGAGTGCTTGTCCACCTTTGCTGCCGGGATGTCAGAAAGGTCCAGCACATCTCCGGAGTGGAGCATCGCCGATGTCCAGGCGGCCAGCTCATCGGAGTTGAGGCCGTTGAGATAGATGGCCATGGCCATCGCCGACATCTGATATTCGGTTACACGGTCATGGGTGTAGCCCTCGATCAACCAGGCGATCTGATCGGCGGTGAGCACGCCACCATCGCGTTTGATCGCGATCAGCTCCACCGCGCTGTAGCTCATCTGATCCCGGTCAGCTCGTCGAGTCCCAATGCCAGGTTCATGTTCTGGACCGCCTGGACGGCCGCCCCCTTGAGCAGGTTGTCCTCGGCACCGACGACCACCACGTTGCGCCCCTCATCGCTGACCGCGAACCCGCCGAGGATCACCCCGGTAAGACCGGTCCCGTCACGGAGTTCGGGCGGCTCCTCCTGGATGTCGATCAGTGGTTCGCAGGTATAAGCGGCGGCGAACAGTGCTCCGACCTCATCCGAAGAGACCGGGTCCTTTACAGGTATGTGCGCGGTGACCAGAAGACCTCGGAACGCCTGGTTGACATGGGGGAAGAATCGGACCTGGTGACCGAGATGACGGGTCGCTTCGCGTTCGTGGTTGTGGCCCACCAGCTTGTAGGGCATCAGATTGTCGGCGAGTCTCACCGGGTCGTTCCGGGGCCCGGGGGTGGTGCCGGCGCCTGAGTAGCCCGAGACACCGAAGACAGCCGGGGTACCGTCGAACATGGTCACCAGTGGTGCCAGCGCTAGTTGCATCACTGTGGCGTAGCAGCCGGGATTGGCGATCCGGCGGGCTCCTCCGATCTTCTCCCTGAACAACTCGGGTAATCCGTAAGCCCAGGCATCGTCGAAACGATGGTCAGCAGAGATGTCGATGATCACCGTCTCAGGTGGAAGTGCGTCGACATAAGGACCCGATGCCCCGTCGGGGAGGGCCAGGAAGACCACTTCGGCCCGGCGACCTGCAAGGTCTTCCGGCGTGACGTCTTCGAAAATCAGATCCAGGCCATGACCCACCGGTTCCCCGGCGCTCTGTCGGGAACTGGCAAAGGCCACCTCCACCGAGGGGTGGCTGCTGAGAAGACGTAGCAACTCACTTCCGGTGTGTCCCCGGGCCCCGACCACACCCACCGTGGTCATGTCGGGTCACCCCATGAGGGTGCGAGGTCGACGACCCGTTTCACCGCTGCCCCTATCCGGTCGAAGTCTTCTTCGCCACGCCAGTAGACCATCCATCTGCCACGTCTGACCGAACCGGACGATTCCTCGTTATAGAACGCATTGATCGGATTGTCGGTCCTGGACCGCCAGAAGATCGTCGGGTAGTCCCTGACCATCTCCGTCCAGACAGTACGGGCAATTCCCTCACCTCGCGCTGACTCTTCGACCGCGAACTTGTCGAGATAGGCGAAGTCGTCGTGACGGCTCACGATCGCGGCGGCCCGA
This sequence comes from uncultured Acidimicrobiaceae bacterium, assembly GCA_964400035.1. Lineage (GTDB taxonomy): Bacteria > Actinomycetota > Acidimicrobiia > Spongiisociales > ZC4RG35 > ZC4RG35. Next base: position 23,249 of record CAYNSP010000008.1, read on the forward strand.
TAGGTGGCCGAGATGTAGGCGGTCTCGAGGTCGAGGTCCTGCCACCACCCTTGTCTGAGCCGTTGACCGAACGCCGATTCGATCAGAGCGACGAGCCGTCCCACGTCTGGAGGGTCGTCTGCGGTGAAGCGTCGAATCTCCTCACCCATCCGGACCAGGGTGCCGGCACCCCCATGCGTGAAGAGCTCCCGGGCAAGGGCTTCCGGGGTCGTCAACGAGACCGAAGTCGAGCGTGGGGATCGGTCGAGCAGGAGCTTGATCTCAGCCAGCTTCAGACGCATTCCGGAATGGACCCAATCCTGCGCCATCAGGTACTCGTACTCGGTTGCCAGGTTGATCGAGTCGATGATGTTCCCCTCGGCGTCGAGCAGCCCACCCGAATCGACAAGGAAGATGATCTTCATCGGTTGCACCGCCTCCACCAGCACCCGTGTGGCCGAGTCGGCGTTCATGTTGAGGAGCTGCCCGCCCGGTGCCACACCGAGACAGGTGAGGATCGGGATTGCCCCGGATCGGACTATGGACCGCAGCATCTCCAGATTCGCACTGGTGGGCTCACCGACCAGCCCCAGACCCTCACGGTCGATCACCTGGGCATCGAAGATGCCATGGAGCACACCGTGTACCGGGACCCCGTGGGCGCGAATTGCCTCGACCAATTCGAAGTTCTGTTCGGCGAATACTTCACGAGCGACGTCGAGCACCTCCGGCGTGGTGACCCGGAGGCCATCCTTCTTCTCGGTGGTGATACCCCGCTCACGGAGACGCTCGTCGAGCTGGGGGCCCCCGCCGTGGAGCACGATTGGGGTCAGCCCGACCGTATGGAGGAAGGCGAGAGCCGCCGCCGTCTCCTCGAGCCGATCCCGGAGCACCGCCCCACCGATCTTGATGACGGCAAATCGCGCCTGATCGAGGGAGGAGAATCGCTGCAGGTAGGCGCGCACTTCCCGGCTCTCACCGTCCATGTTCGAGAGCAGTTGGACGATGGTCTGGCGAACGTCGCTACGGGCTGGCCTCATGTTGCACCGACCAGTTTTCTCATGATTGCTTTCTGAACGTGGAGCCTGTTCTCCGCCTCGTCATAGGCGACGCATGCTGGGGAGTCGAAGACTGCGTCGGTCATCTTCACATTCCTCCGCATCGGGAGACAGTGGCTGACCAGAGCATCATCAGTCAACGCCATCTTCTCCTCGTCGACGATGAAGTGTTGGTGCGCATCACGGATCGGCTTCTCTTCTTCCCATCGGCCGAAGTAGGGGAGGGCCCCCCAGCTCTTCGCGTAAACAACCCGGGCACCGTCGTATGCCTCTGTGGGGTCGTGCGAGATGGTCAGGTTCATCCCGTTGGAGGCGAGATCGGAGCGTGCGATAGAGAGGTAACGATCATCGAGCAGATATTCCTCGGTCGGGCAGAGCAGGGTCACGTCCATTCCCATCTTGGCCGCGATGACCAGGGCGGAGTTGGCCACGGCCGTGTTCAACGGGCGCGGGTGGTAGGTCCAGGTGAGCAGGAACCGTTTCCCCCGGAGGTCGCCCAGCTTCTCCTGCAGGGTTAGCGCCAATGCCATCTCCTGACAGGGGTGTGTGATCGTCTCCATGTTGATCACCGGCACGTCCGAATACTCGGCCCAGGAGCTGAGGATCCTGTCCTTGCGATCTTCCTCCCAGTTCTCGAACTTGGGGAAAGCCCGGATACCGATCAGGTCGCAATAGCGAGAGAGGACCCGCGCCGCCTCACTCACATGCTCTTCGGCATCCCCGAGCATCACCGCCCCCGGCTCGAACTCGAGGGGCCACATGCCCCCACTGGGAGAGAGCACGACCGCATGCCCGCCCAACTGTCTGATCCCGACATCGAAGGAGGTACGGGTTCGCAGCGAGTTGTTGAGGAAGACGAGGGCGATCGTCTTGTCTTTGAGCGAGTCGCCGAAGGGTGACTCTTTCAGTGCCCTGGCGTCGTCGAGCATCGCCTGGATATCGGTTCGGGACCAATCGAATGTGTTGAGGAAGTGTCGGGTGGCCATCTCAGTCAGCGAATTCGAAACTGACCTCGAGTGACACGGTGACAGATGACATACCAGCTTCCACCGGTGTGCTCTGGTCGGCCGCCCGTGCCGCCTCGAGTCGCATCTTCGGGAAGGGCATCTCCATACCCCTTCTCTCGGTGATCGCCGTAGCATTTCAAAACGGACGCCCGGCCAGCTCGGCCAGTTGTCCGGCGACCTTCCTGGCATCCTCCCAGGCCCGTTTCCTTGCCTCTTCCTCCAACTGCGCAGAGTCTTCGATCGAGAAGGTGAGGCTGTTGACGGTTATCGCATCACCTGCCGCGGCGACCGCATCATCGAGGATCTGCCCGCTCCGGGCGAGGTCATGGATGTGAACCTGGATGTTGTTGTTCACCCTGAATCCGGTGAACCGGCGTTCATTGCCTGACCAGTCGTACTCCGAGTTGATGGTGTAGTTGGAGGTCGAGATGTCGGAACGGTCGATCCCGGAGTCGGTCAGAGATCCGATCAGCCTGGTGGCGGCATCGGCGGCGATTCGGTTGGCCTCGGCGACTGTGGCGGCAAGTGCGGACACACCTGCATGGAGGGTGATCAGGTCGGGCGGGGCCGATGCCTCACCTGTGCCGGTGACGACGATCCCCTTGATTCGGGATTTCATACGACGGAGGCTAATCCGGCCCTGATCTCACCCGACCGTCGATAACCGTGAACCCCTCTTCGATCAGACGGGTCGCCTGAAGGTTCGGGTTGGGGGATCGGATGTGCCCTCCGGCACCCACGACACGCCACCACGGGAGGTCGAGGTCGGTCGTCCTGAGGAATGTGCCAACCGCCCGTGCTGCTCCGGGATACCCGGCTTCAGCGGCAACCTCACCGTAGGTGATCAGATCTCCGGGTTGCAGCCCGAGCAGGACCCTGGCCACCGATTCTTCAAATTCGGGATTAGCTTGCTGGCGTCTCAAGACAGGTGATCGGGATGAGGAACAGACTCTGGTTGTGCATGGTCGCGATGGTGGTCGCATGCGGGGGAGTGACCGCACCCACCACGGTACCGACCACGACGGTTGCCCCGACAACTGTGACGTCGACTCCGACCGGCACCACCGTTGCCCCGGACACCACCACTACGACCGAGCCGGGGTACCCGAAGGAGGCACTCGACTACTTCGTCGAAGTGGTCTTCGGTTCCGAGTTCGGGGATGACGATGCCCGGATCCACAAATGGGAGGACGATGTCAGGATCGGTGTACTCGGGGAACCTAACCAGACCGACCTGGCGAACCTGAACGCCGTCATATCCGATCTCAATGAACTGATCGACACCATCGAGGTCGGGATCGTCGACAGCGGCCCCAACGTGGAGATTCACTTCGTCCCCGAGTCACGTTTCGCCGAGATCGAACCCAACTACGTTCCGGGCAACCTCGGGTTTTTCTGGCTGTACTGGGACAGCTACGGATACATCTTCGATGCACGAATCCTGATCACGTCCACGACCCTTGTCACCCAGGAGGAGCGAAATCATCTGGTGCGTGAAGAATTGACCCAGGTGTTGGGGCTGATGACCGACTCGTGGAGTTACGAAGACAGCATCTTCTATCAGGGTTGGACCGACGTTCAGACATACAGCGAACTGGATCGGATGCTTATCGAGATGCTCTACCTCGAGGAGGTGGAGGTCGGGATGCAGTACGACGAAGCCCTGGCGGTCATCCTCGGCTACTGATCAGATCGTTCCGAAGAGACGATCTCCCATGTCACCCAAACCGGGAGTGATGTAGTAGCTGGGGTTGAGGCCCCGGTCGAGGGTGGCGGCAACGATCCTGACATCGGGGTGGTCCGACTCCATCCGGGCGGCCCCTTCCGGTGCGACCACCACACAGACCGCGGTGATGTCTACCGCACCGTTCTCTTTCACCTTGTCCACCGCCCAGGAGAGGGAGCCACCGGTTGCCAGCATCGGCTCCAAGATCAGCACACGGGCGCGCTCGAGGCTGGGAAACTTGGTGTAGTACTCCATGGGTTCGGCCGTCTCTTCGTTGCGTTGCACCCCGGCAAACCCGATCGCCGCATCGGGGACCAGGGTCAGGACCGATTCGAGGAGTCCGAGACCGGCACGGAGGACGGCGACCGCCACTACCGGGCGATGGAGCTTGGTACCGGTCATGGTCTCCAACGGAGTCTGGATCTCCACGGCGTCTGTTGCCATGTCCGACATCGCCTCGGCGACGAGTAGATACCCGAGTCGTTCGGCGGTCTGACGGAACTCAGGCGGCTCGGTGTTGCGGTCGCGGAGGACGGTGAGAAGGTCGGCGGCGAGCGGGTGGTCAACAACGGTCAGGGGCATGATGAAGAGTAAGCAGATTGGCTTGACAGAATCATGCCGATGCCGGACAGAAGAGCCTTGAGTGAACTCAAGACCTGATCGGCATTTGCTGTTCGAAGCAATCGCCGGTGTCGTATTCGACCCTCTCCAGCGGTACTTCAGGAGACGACTCTCCCCTGAAGATGCCAGCGACGCGTTTGCCGAGACCCTTGCAGTCATCTGGCGCCGTCTCGACGAGGTACCGCCGGTCGAGCCACTGCCGTGGTGCTACGGCGTGGCCCGTCGGGTTCTGGCCAATTACCGACGTGGACTGCGACGGCAAATGCGACTGGTGGATCGCCTCAATGCCCAACCCGCCCAACCGTCGTTCGAAGCGGACACCGATCCGGAGATGGAAGCGGCAATGGCCAGGTTGCCCGACGCCGACAGGGAGGTGCTCAGGTTGTGGGCCTGGGAAGGGCTTGGGCCTGGGGAACTAGGACCGGTTCTCGGGGTGACGGTCAACGCTGCGACCTTGCGTCTGAGCCGGGCCAAGAAGCGTCTGGCCATCGAGCTTGAAATCGAGAGACAGAATCGGAGGGGTGGTGGACATATTGCCGGTGAAAGGCCAAGGAGCGTGAGATGACAGATGAGATGAGAGAGCGGCTCGCACGTCTCGATCCCATGCCACCGGGCGTACCCACCGAGGCGGTGACGACACCTTCGTCCCGCCGGTTGATGGAGGAAATCACCAGCATGGAAACAGCAACTCAGACAAGTAAGGGTCGATGGATGCCGGTTGCAGCCGCACTGGCCCTGGTGGTCGGTCTGGCCGCGACGTCGGTCTTCGCCGGTGGCGGAGAACCCCTGGCGCTGGCTGCCAGCGATCCCGGAGCGACCGGCATCTGTATGCAGTTCTCGGTCGACGAACTCGCCAGAGCTGAGGTCGCATTCGAAGGCAAGGCGGTGTCGGTTGAAGGATCACGTGTTGAACTGGAGGTCGAGAACTGGTTCAAGGGCGGGGATACCGGCCGGGTCGTTCTCGAAGCTCCCACCGGTATGGAACTCTTGATCGACGGAATCAGTTTCGAGTCCGGCGACAGCTACCTGGTCTCGGCTTCTGCGGGTTCGGTCAACTACTGCGGGTTCTCCGGGGTGGCCAGTGACCAGTTGAGAGCCGCCTTCCAGGAGGCATTCGGAGGCTGATTGCCGGGATGGTCTCCGGTCCGGGGCCGGAGACCATCATTCTCCGTCGTGGGTTCCGCTGACCACAGCGACGTAGACCAACTACCGTCAGCGGTCCATGTTCGACACCCTGACCCGGCGTTTCGAGGCCGTCTTTGCCAATCTCCGCGGTCGGGGCAGGCTGACCGAGAAGGACATCGAGACCGCCCTGCGGGAAGTCCGGCTCGCACTTCTCGAGGCGGACGTGAATGTCGGTGTCGTCCGTGCCTTCC
>CAYNSP010000009.1:0-28341 GCA_964400035.1 uncultured Acidimicrobiaceae bacterium
CAGAGTCACCGTCTCCCGGGTCATCCGGTCGATCCCCATGACCTCAGGGGTGCCCCGGATCTTCGAAGACCAGGCCGGATCCTCGGTCATTGCCAACAATTCCTCGTTCATCACGGCCATGGCCTGCTCCACATCGACTCTGTAGGCGACCTGAACGTCGATCACCGGCTGGGAGTATTGCGATGTGTAGTTGGTGGTCACACCGATCTGCCCGTTGGGGACGTAATGGACATTTCCTTCGATGTCACGAAGGACGGTTACCCGCATCAGGACGTCTTCGACCGTACCGGTGGTCCCGGCGATGGTCACCGTATCTCCGACGTGAAACTGATCCTCGGAGAGGATGAAGAAACCGGCGATCAGGTCCCGGACGAAGGTCTGGGCACCGAAGCCGACTGCAGCGGCGACCACGGTCCCCACCGCAACGAAGGGGGCCATGCTCAATCCCCAGACCCCGAATCCCATCAGGACGGCGATCAAGATGATGGCGAATGCGAGGACCCGCCGGAGCACCACCCACAGGGTCTCGGCGCGGGCTCCGGCGTCCGGGGCGCGTTTTGCCATCTGGCGGACGAACCTCCGCCCGCCTGCAGTGACCAACCAGTAGGCAAGGGCGGCAACCCCCACGATGACGGCGGTAGCAATCAGTTTCTCGTTCAGCCGATCCACAAGGCGAGGAAGGTTACCTGTCGAGTCCGCCCCGAATAGAAGCAACCGCGAGGGCAAACTCGGCAGTGGTGGCGATGGCGCCGGCACGCACCCTGAGCAATTCCTCCACGGGTCGAAGCAGGTCGCCGATCCGGGAGCGCACCACCGGGGCGGGATCGGGCTCTGACGTCTTCCGCCACCAACGTCGAACGGCCGGTTCCGGAACCCCTAACTCATGGACCGCGCCAGGCATGGTGGCCGCCACCCGTCGAAGGCTGTCGCCGGTCGGGCCGGAGACCTGGTCGGCGATCCCGGTGATGAAGGCATTCAACCGGTCGGAGGCTCCGTTTCGATCGCCCTCAAGAAGGAGACCCGTCGCTTCCTCGACCACCGGGCCCACCTCATCCCGGTATCCGACAGGTGACCCGAGTTCTGATCCCAACCGGGTCGCGGCCCGGTCCAGATCAACCAGCAGTTTGGCGAAGAGGGAACGACGGTTGGCGGACATCACGGCGATCGTCGCCTTCAACTCTTCAATCCCCACGGGCGGGCCGGCGGGGGGTGCCGCGGCGACATGAACGATGGGCACCGCTTCGATGCCGTCTTCCATCAGGGCCCGTTCCAGGTCGTCGTGGATCTCTCCGATCGCCGGCTCGGGGATACGGTCGATCTGGTTGAGAACCACGATGAACTGGCCGCTGTAATCGGATAGGGGCTGGAGGTATCGGTGATGGAGGGCGGAGTCCCGGTACTTCTCTGGGTCGACCACCCACACCATCACATCGATCTTGGGCATGATCGCCTCCACCCTCTGACGGTGATCCACCTCAACGCTGTCGGTGTCGGGAAGGTCGATCAGGCACACCGATGCCAGACCGTCCTGGACCACCCGCTGGCGGACTTCCACGTCGTCCAGGAACCGGTCGAAGGCGGTGGGGTAACGCACCGGAATCCCGGCCAGACCCTCCGAAGTGGTCGGTCGAGACACGCCCACTGTTGCGGCGTCGGTGCCGGTCAGCAGGTTGAACAGGGACGACTTTCCCGAGCCCGTACCCCCGGCGAGGGCCACGACCAGGACCTCAGCGGGGTAGAGGAGACGTGCCCGGGCGTCAGCGACGGACCGGGCAACTGACTCGAGGAGGTCGGGAGCGACGACGGTACGTGCCGACGCTGTTGCCTGATCCGCTCTGTCGAGTGCCTCGGTCAGGGCCTCATGCATCGGCGAACTGGTACGCCGCCGCCACCCTGGCCAGTCTTCCGGCCAGGTCTTCGACGGTCGGGTCACCCACCGACTGCCGCCACAGTTCGGCGAGTCTCTGACCCATGTGCTCGAACACCACGACAAGCCGCGTATTGAGGGCCTCCCGTTGCCCGGCGATCTGCCTGACGTGGTCGGAACCCAACACGGTGGCGGTCGTGGCCGCGTCGATCTGGGTAAGGGCACCCGAGATGAGCAACGGAGCGGACAGTCTGGGGTGCGGTCGAGCCTGCTCGTGAACCGCGCTGATCCAGCCCTCCACCGCCTCATTGAGCAGTCCGCGGATGTCCTTGACCGCGGCGGCGACGCCACGGGGGTTCTGCGAGGTGACGGGGGCTCCATAAACCGTCACCGCGGTGAGAAGGCGGGTCTCGGCCTCAGCCACGACACCGGCCCGAACTGCGTTTTCCCACGCCTCCAACTCCGCCGGGTTGGGTTGGCTCCTGTGAAGCCAGCGCCGGACCTTCCACCGCCCGGAGGGGACCGCTGGAAGGGGGAAGGCCGCCCAGGGTCGGCGACGTGGGGCGAGTGCCGCCTCGGCGGCGATTCCGGATGTCATCTCGGCCTCGATCAGGTCGAGTTCGGCCGCCATCGCGGTGACATCGGTGATCAGCCGTCTGATCTGCTCGGTGGTCGAGTTGAGCACACGGTTCACCACCGCTCTCTGATGTTCCCGCCGGTCACGCGCCACCCAGTAGAGCCGACGACGAAGCTCGCGTACCGCGATGGTGTGTACCCGTCCGGTCCCGGCGCCGATGAAGTGTTCGGGGATCCGAACCGGGTCGTCATCAAGCCCGGCGTCGCCGAGGCGTCTCCTGAAATCGTTGACCGCCGCACCCGAGTCGGGACCGACCCGGTTTAGTACCGGTATCACCACCGCACCCCGGTACTTAGCCCTCCGCAGCACCTCCCATGGCACGCTGTCGGCGTACCTGAGTGCTGAGGTCACGAAGACCACCACATCGGCGTGATCCATGACAGTCTCGGCGACGATCCGGTGATGAGTGGCTGTGGAGTCGAGGTCGGGTGTGTCGACGAGTGTCATCTCTCCCAGGATCGGCGCCTTGCCGGCGACCACCTGGGCGTCGACGTTTCCGATCGCAACCGATTCCGGATCGGCGGTGAGTACCAGCGGGATCGTGGTGGTTGGCCGGAGATGACCGGTGGTTGCCACCTCCGTTCCTGAGAGGCTGTTGATCAGCGTCGACTTGCCCGCACCGGTCGGTCCGACCAGAGCAACCAGGAGGGGTCGGTCAGGATTCTCCAGTCTGGGAAGGAGGTAGGAGCGGATGGTGGTGGCGAGCCTGTCGCGGAGGGACATCTCCACGCCGAGATGGGTGCCCCCGCGGAGGTCGAGACTCTCCAAGGCCGACGCAAGACCGGCGAGATCGTCGGTCAGTCCGTTCGAATTCCTGACAGCTACCACACCGTGATTGTGCCACCGGACCGGTGTAGTCCTGCGGATATCCCGGCGGGGTCAGCCGGTCCAGCCCCCCTGGGGGCGCTCGAACCAGACGTGCACCTGGCCGGTGCCGGTCGCGTTCTCGTAATCGGAGAAAAGCTCACCACGGGCAACGCAGTCGGCCCCACCGATGGCACCGAGCATCATCAGGTAATGCCCGAAATTGCCCTCAGGGGCGTACCTCAGGTAGTCATCCATGCTTTCGACGATCTGACGATGATCCCCGGCCTTCATCATTTCGAGCCGCGACTCATCCGCCGCCCGGGCCTCGGGGGTGATGATGTGGACCGGATCGGACGCCTCGTGCTTGGAGATCTGCTTGAGCGGCCAGAAGGTGTGGCTCATCCCACCTGACGCGAGCACGACAACCCTACGGTCGAGGCGGGAGACGGCCTCACCGATCGCCTCACCCATGGTGAGGAAGTCGTCGCTCTCCCCCGTTTGCACCACGGAGACGGAAACGATCTGCTCCCCGGTGCGGAGGTAATGGACCAGGTTGACCGTGGCGTAGTAGACGGGCAGGTGGTCGTCCACGGTGGCGTGTGTCGGTGTGCCCAGTTCGGCACCCAATGCTGCCGCCAGAAAAGCCAGTTCCGGATCGCCCGGGTAGTCGTAGGGCACGGCGGCCATGCCACGTGGCAACTCCGACGACGTCATCCGCCCGTGACGTCGGGCATGGGCCGAAATGACATGCTCGACCGTGGTGAACCAGTGCGAATCGACGATCACGATCGTGTCGGCCTTGAGTCTGGAGAGCACCTCTTCACGGAGGCGGTTCATTCCCGGGACGAGACTGATCTCCTTGCCGTCATTGAGTTCGTAGCGGATTGCCTGGTCGAGCATGATGGTGGGGGCATGGCTGATCAGGCCGGCACCAACGATCTCACCCATAATCACTCCTCGTTCGGATATCCCAGGGCCACAGCCTAACGGAGGGGAGGTTTATCCTGGGAACGGAGTCATATGCCTTCACCCCGCGCTGAGATCTCATCCGTCGCCGTCTCGCCCGACCATTTCATCGGTGGGAAGCGTGTGCCATCGGACAGAACCTTTGAGACCCGGTCGCCGCTCGACTGGGACTGGAAACTGGCCGACATCGCCCGCGGTGATGCACTCACCGCGGATGCCGCCGTCACCGCCGCAGTGGACGCCTTCCCGGGTTGGGCCGCCATTGGACCTCAGGGCCGTGCCGCGATCCTCCATCGTCTCGCCGATCTGATCGACGAATCGATCTCCGACATCGCCATCGTGGAGTGTGTCGACATGGCGATGCTGCTCGAAAGTCTGGAAGCCAGGGTCATCCATCGCGGCGCAGAGAACTTCAGGAACTATGCCGACCTGGCGGTTGCCTACGGGGAACGGGTGTGGTCGTCGAAAGGGACCAACAACCGTGTGATCCGGATGCCGGCCGGCCCGGCGGTGATCATCACACCCTGGAACGCCCCGTGGATCCTGTCGACGTGGAAGGTGGCACCGGCCCTGGCCGCGGGGAACACGGTGATCCTCAAACCGGCCGAGTGGTCGCCGCTATCGGCGTCTCTGCTCGCTGACCTGGCCCATCAGGCCGGATTCCCACCGGGTGTCCTCAACGTCGTCCAGGGTATCGGGGAGGAAGTCGGAGCGGCCCTGGTCAGAGACCAGCGGGTCCGGCGGATCTCTCTTACCGGCTCACCCGAGACAGCCCGACACATCGGTGAGGCGGCGGCGAGGAACATCGTCCCTTTCACCGGCGAACTGGGCGGGAAGGGCCCGTTCATGGTCTTCGCCGACGCCGATCTGGATGCGGCTGCACGGAAGGCAGCGGTGATGTACGACGACGCCGGGCAGGTGTGTCTGGCGGGGACACGTCTCCTCGTCGAGGCGTCGGCAGGACCGGAGTTCCTCGACCTCTTCCATCGCTACACCGACAAACATGTCCTCGGTGACAGCCGGAGCCCCAACACCACGATCTCGCCTCTGATCCATCCGGACCATCTCCGTCGGGTGGAGGGTTTCGTCGAACGGGCGCGGGAGGCGGGTGACCGGATCGTCCGCGGCGGGGAACGGTGGAAGGACGATGGTCTCTGGTATCTGCCCACCCTGATCGAGCCGAAATCGAACTACTCGGAAGTGGTGCAACGGGAGGTGTTCGGACCGGTCCTCACCTACCAGACCTTCGCCGACGAACGCGAAGCGATCGACCTGGCCAACTCGACGCGGTACGGGCTGTCGGCGGTGATCTACACCGGTTCGGAGGAGCGGGCCAACCGTGTCGGTGAGGCGGTTCGTGCCGGGACGGTCTGGGTGAACAGCTTCCTGGTCAGAGACCTCACCGCACCATTCGGTGGTATCGGAATCTCCGGGATCGGCCGGGAGGGCGGCGAGTTCGCCCTCGACTTCCACTCCGATCTCAAGACCCTCCAGATCGCCGAAGACACCGTCGGATAGCCGGTCGGGCGGCCGGGGACCGATCAGTCCCTGAGTGTGGTACCCGCCTTCCAGGACACGCCCACCTTGTGATAGGACCCGCCGATCATCTCGATCGGTTCGAGCAGGGAGAGCTCTTCGGACGGCGTGTCGAACAACCTGACCTCGGCATCTCCCGCCCAAACGTCGGCAACCTCACCGTCGTAGCCCCGCATTGTCACCAGTTCGTCCATGGAGGCCGAACCGTCGGATTCGATCGCCGGCCAGTACCGGTTGTGGAGCATGGGATGACCGTTCACGAAGCCGGGGGAATCGGCAGGCTCTCTGAGCGTGATCCTGGCTTCGGCTACCAATCGTCCAGTGGCGCTCACCGTGGCCCCGAAACGACCACCGGTCTCCAACCTGGGACCGGCCCGTCCCACTGTCACAGGACGTGTCATCCAGATCTCACCCAGCTTCTTCGGATACCCCTGGTGGTATCCCCGGACCATGGCGAAGTCCTTGTCGACCCAGATGTACGGGCAACGAGACCATGTCTGGTCCTCCCAAATACAGCGGATCACCGCAAAACACTCCTTGTACTGCGACCTCACCGGATCGAGGGTCTCCTCGAAAGTGTCGCCACAGCTCTGCCAGTCGGCCCATATCAAGGCGACCGCACCGGGGTCTTCGTCGGCAAGACGGGCGCCGGACGGAAGAAGCTCGGCAACCCGTTCGGGGTCGGTTCGCCACTCGACCGTGAGCATCTCACCCGAGTAGTGCCACGGCGGGGGTGGGATCAGCGATGATCGACCCGAAGGTGTCTGTGGGAAGAGAAAGGCACCCATCACAGGAACGGAAAGTACTCGTTGAGCTCCCAGTCAGTGGTCCACTTCTGATAGCGGTCCCACTCCCCCCTCTTCACGGTGACGAAACCGTCGACGAACTCGGGACCGAAGGCTTCGACGAAGACGGTGTCCGCCACCAGCGCATCCAGTGCCGCCGAAAGTGAGGGTGGGACGCACACGTCGGTAGAGACGTTCTCGATGCAGTCGAGGGTCTCGACCGGTGGAAGTTCGTAATTCTTCTCCAACCCGAGACGGGCCGCAGTCAGAACCGCGGCGATCGCCTGATGGGCACCTACCGCACCGTCACCCTGACGGTGCTCCAGACGGGTGCCCTGGCCTCGTGCCGGGGGTACGCGTACGGTGACGCCACGGTGGTCGTAGCCCCAGTTGGCCCAGTACCCGCACATGGACCACGGCTGAAGGCGTTTGTAGGCGTTGACTGTCGGGGCCATGATCGCCGACATCCCCACGTGGTGACGCAGCATCCCGGCGATGCAGGACCGGGCGAGATCGCTGATCCCATCGTCGGCGGAGGGATCGCTGAAAGCGTTGGACCCGTCGCCCCCACGCATCGACAGATTCACATGCAGACCTGAACCGCCCCGACCATTGATGGGTTTGCCCATGAAGGTGAGTCGGTAGCCGCGTCGCGCCGCCACTTCCTTGGCCATGACCTTGAACAGGAAGGCGTCGTCGGCAGCCCGCATCGCGTCGGTGTAGGCCAGGGTCAATTCGAATTGCCCGTTGTCGTACTCGCTGTTCACCGACTCCAACGGGGTGTCGATGGCGGCTGCCGTCTCCATGATCTCATCAATGGTCCCGGTCGGATCAACCGCGCTTCCGGTCCCATACACATACGCCCCCGGTGTCGAAACCGGGCGCCACCCGCCCTCGCCGTCCGGTTCGAACAGGAATGCCTCCAGTTCGAGACCGACCATCGGTTCGTACCCGTGGGAGCGCCACCCATCGATCGCCTCACGAAGCATCTGACGGGGCGCCAGCTTCACTGGATCCCCGTTTCGGTGGATGTCGGGAACGACCACCGAGGTCCCCTTTTCCCATCCGGTCCGCACCGTGGCCGGGTCGAACACCGCGTCGCAGTCAGGGAGGCCCTGCCAGAAGAGGCCCCCGTCGTGGGGGATCATCTCGCGATCGAAGCCAAGGGTGAACAACGAGATGCAATGTGCTGTGCCCTGGTCGGCTTTGGCCCTGGTCAGGTACTTCCCGCGGGCTAGCCCGAGATGGTCAGGCCAGAGCAATCGAAGACGGTCGTAGGTCACTTCCCTCCTGGGTTGGCGCCCTGGGATCGTAATTCACCATCCGACCCCAAGCCTTGCCAGGTTGATTACCTTGGGAGGCAATGACCGATCTTCTGGAACCCGATAGAGAAGCGCGAGAGGCAATGACCCGGGAGATCACCGGGTTCATCACCGAATGGTTCGACCGTGTGGACTCGATGGAGGCGTCCGGGGAAGACCTGACTCCCGAATCGCTCGATTCACTGCAGACTCCGCCTGATGAGACCGGACGCGACCTGGCGGAGATCCTCGCCGACCTCGACCTGGCGGGACGCGCTGGAATCCTCCACCCTTCTGGCGGACACATGTCCTATATCCCCAACGGGGGCCTCTACGCGGCCGCTCTCGGGGAGTTCCTCGCTGCGGCCCTGAACCGATACACCGGAGTCGCCAGTGCTGCCCCAGGATTCTCCGCCATCGAGCACGGGGTGGTCGACTGGATGACCTCACTGTTCGATCTGGGCCCGGATTCCTCCGGGCTTCTTCTTTCCGGGGGTTCAACCGCCAACCAGACCGGAATCGTCACCGCCCGCACCGCCCGCCTCGGGGACGACATTGCCCGCGGGGTCCTCTATGTCAGCCCGCACACCCACCACTCTGTCTCCAAGTCGGCCCGCCTCGCCGGGTTCAGATCCGACCAGGTGGTGACCATCGATGTGGATTCCAATCTGCGGATGCGACCCGATGTCCTGAGCGAACAGGTCGATGCCGACCTCAGGGCTGATCGCAAGCCGTTCCTGGTCGTTGCCACCGCTGGCACTACCGACACCGGCACCATCGATCCACTGACCGAGGTAGCAGAAGTGGCGGATGAAAAGGGGCTGTGGCTCCATGTCGATGGTGCCTATGGCGGCTTCTTCACACTCACCGACCGTGGAGACCGACGCCTCTCTGGTATCGAAAGGGCCGATTCGATCGCCCTGGACCCCCATAAGGGGCTATCCATACCGTTCGGAATGGGAGCACTCCTGGTGCGGAATGAGGCGTCACTCGTCGATGCTCATCTGGGCCGGGGTGCATACCTGCGCGACGAGGACAACTACATGGGGGTTCGGGACATCGCCTCCCTCGGACCCGAGTTGAGCCGACCCTTCCGGGGACTCTCGGTGTGGCTTCCACTTCAGCTTCACGGGGTGGCGCCATTCCGGGCGGCCCTGGACCGGAGTCTCGATCTGGCTGAGCACGCCTACGAGCGTCTGTCCAGCGTCCCGGGCGTGGACACACCATGGACCCCGGACCTGTCGATCATGGCGTTCCGCTTCGACGACGATGAGCGGGGGCGGGCGGCGCTCGAGACGGTCAACAGGGACCGTGCCACCCATCTCAGTTCGACCATGGTTCAGGGTCGTTTCGTGCTGCGCCTGGCGATCCTCAACCGGCGGACCACGCTCGAGCATGTCGACCATGCCATCGATCTGATCGAGAAGGCACTGGTCGGCTAAGCGATCTCGATGGGGAGGTGTTTCACCCCCCGGATGAAGTTCGATCTGAGCCGGTCGGGCTCCCCGACGTGGTATTCCCGCACCCGGGTCAGGAACTCCTCCAGAAACACCCTGACTTCGAGACGGGCCAGGGAGGCCCCCAGACAGACGTGACGTCCTGTGCCAAAGGTCACATGCGGGTTCGGATCCCGGGTCAGGTCAAGCCGGAACGGATCCGTAAACACCTCGTCGTCGTAGTTGGCCGAGGTGTACCAGAGGACAACCTTGTCCCCCGCTTTCATGGAAACGCCCCTTATCTCCGTGTCTTCGGCGACCGTTCGTCGGAAGTGCATGGTGACCCCGGACGCCCGGAGGATCTCCTCGGTGGCCATTTCCGAGAGCCCGCTGAGATCCTGTCGGAGGCGCTCCAACTCCCCTGGGAAGTTCTGGAGGAACATGAGGGCGTAACTGATGGTGTGCCGGGTGGTCTCGTTGCCGGCAACCATCATCAGTGTGAAGAAGTTCTTGAACTCGAGGTCAGTTAGCGGCTCGCCGTCGGGTTCGGCAGTGAGGAGCGCGGTCAGGATGTCGTCTCGAGGATCGTTCCGCCGTCTCAGGGCGATCTCCTCCGCATACCGGAAGACTTCCAACGCGGCCGGTGACCGGAACGGAAGCAGCCGATACTCCTCGGTGTCCATCCGGTCGATGACCACCGGTGTGTATTCGGGATCGGCATTCGAGATCATCTGGTCGCCCCAAGCCACCATCAGCCCGGCGTCCTCTTCGGGGACACCGAGGAGCCGGCAAAGCATCCGGATCGGGAGTTCACGTGCCACCTCGGTGACGAAGTCGAACCTCGGGGCGGTCAGCACCTGGTCGAGCACCCGTCCCACGAGCATCCTGAAGGCGTTCTCATAGGTGGAGACCACCTTGGGGGTGAATCCCGGCTGCACCAGCCGACGCAGTCGCGTGTGTTCCGGGGGATCGAGCTCCATCATGGTGCGTCGGGCATGAAGTTCGTCCTCGGCCATCTCCTCCATGCGGATCCCGCGGGAGGCAGTGAAGCGGCCGTAGTCCCGACTCACCTCGATCACATCGGCATGCTTGGTGATGGCCCAGAAGCCGCTCCCGTCCATTTCATGCACCCAGGCGACGGGCTCTTCTCTGCGGAGACGTTCGAAGACGGAATGCGGGAACCCGGTCAGATAAGTGTCGTGTGAGGTGATGTCAGCGTGTGGATCGTCCGGAATCCGGTCACGAAGGTCTGCCATGTGTCGGATGAACTTAGACCGCCGACGGACGGAACGGTTCGTATAGGGGTGTACGTTTCTCCCCAGTGGTCGTTCCCCCATCAGATCAAAGGGAGTCTTCGCGCCAGAGGCGCATTACCCCCCGGCGTGCCCTCGTCCTGCTCGGCGTACTGGCCGTGGGATTCGTGGCGATGGGACAATTGACCGCACCACGGGAGGAGGCGAGCCCGGGAACCACCACCACCGTCACCACCGAACTACCGATGAGCCCGACCACGACCGCACTATTCACCCCCTTCGGTCCGGGGCTCGAATGGGAGCAGGTCGACGCACTGAGCGGAGTGAATCCGATCTACTTCATGGAGGAAGACGGTCGGACCGTTGCTTTCGATGCCGCCATCCGTGGTCTGAGGGTTCTAACCGTCGGAGATGACGGGACCGTGGAATCAGTCACCGCAGTCGTCGATGGCTTCGTATCCCGGATCGTGGAGACGGATAGCGGGCCAATAGCGGTGGGAACCGATATCGACGGTTCACCTGTGGTCTGGTGGCCATCAGACACGGGGGACCTATGGGATTCGACGGCGCTGCCCGGGGTACCCGATGACCTTCAGGTGTTCATCACCGCGTTCCTCTCCAACGGGGCCGTGACGGTGATACAGGCGGTGGCCATCCCTGTGACCCTCCCCGATTCCTCACCGGTCGGAGGTGCGATCGAAGAACGATTCGGTCCCGCGGTGACCTGGGTTCAGACGGGTGAGAATATGATCCTGGTGTTGGCCCCCCTGTCGATTCCAGTTGGATCGTTCACGTTCGAAGATCTCGGTGTTGGGATCCCGCCTCCCGATCCGGAACCCGAACCCACGCTGACCTTTGAGTGGTCGAGCACCGATGGCCGGAGCTGGCACCTTCAAGGTGGCAGGGACGCCATGTACTGGGTTGAAAACGCGGTGACCGGACCGGACGGACGGCTCTGGAGGGTGATCGCTGATTGGTCCGGAACCAACCCGGACACGTTTGTAATCGAAGCCACCACGGACGGCGTCAGTTGGGAAGAGATCAGGCGGGCCAACGGGTCTGGCGGCGGGATCGGAGAGATGCTCACCGCCACGCAATGGCCCGGGGGTTATATCGCAGTAACAGAAGATCGTGAATGGCTCGGGGTATCCGAGGACCTGGTCAACTGGGATCGGATCGATCTCGCGCCATACCTGAGGCGAGTCACCGGTCAACCCTGGATGCTCGACCTGATCGGACATCGGGACCACGGAGTCGCGATCCTGGCCGATCTGATAGGGGCGCGCATGCTGCAACCCATAATGCCGACCCTCCACAGTCGCGGGTACACGATGTCGATAACCGCCAACCAGATCATCTTCACCAATGATGGCGAAACGGTCGCGACCGTCGATCTAAGCTCGTTCGAGACCTCCCCGGCTGTCGTAGCGGATCGCTCCAACGTCACATTTGTCAACCCTGCCAATGGCGAGACCATGATCACCCTCACCTACGCCCAGTTGGAAGCACTCGAGGAGACGCTCAGCCGCCAGCTTTCAGACGGGTTGGCAGAACGAAGAGCGCAGGTGATCATGTTCAGTCTGGATGGGCACACCTGGTCGGTCCAGGATGCATCCACCGTTGGGCCGGGGATATGGCACTCAATCACCTTCGCCGGTGACTCCATCTACGCCATCGTGGACCAGGCTGGCGAGACCCGAATCTTCCGGGCACCAGTCCCCGGAGGTGTCGGTGAGTAGACGACGCACCAACCTCGCACTCGGGATCCTCACCGCGATCACGGTCCTGTCACTGGGAGGGGTCTTCGCGATCAGCATGTCCAGGGGGCGGGCAGGGGCACCATCAGCCGAACCAACGACCACCACCTCGACGTCATCTCCCTCGACCACCACGTCCGTACCCCTCACCACGTCGACCACGAACCCGCTCCGCATAGAGGAGACCGGACCTCAGTTCGAGTGGGCTACCCCGGTGACCCTCGACCCCGATGAGATCGTGGTCAACTATCTCGAGCATCAGGAGTCCACATTCCTGTTCACTACCCGGACCGGAGGGGGATTAGATACTCGCGTCTCAGGTGACGGTCTCGAGTGGACATCCGGACAAGCCGTCTCCACCAACTTCCAACCACATTCTGTCGTCAGCACTGACCTCGGTCTGATCGCGGTCGGCGTGGATTCCAGTACCGGCGATGTCGTGGCCTGGAGGTCGGATGATGGGGCGGGATGGGAGTCGTCGGTCGTTACCCGCTCCACCACTGACACCCGGGTCGAGATCCGACCCCCGGTGATTGCCGACGGTGTTGTCCTCCTCCAGGGAGATCAAGTCGACCGGCCCCGGTCCGGAGGCAATCTGGAAGAACGGGTGCGGGCGGCCGTCGAGTCCCAATACGGAGACTCCTTTGTCTCGATCTCCTGGCGTTTCGACCAATCCGGAGAAGTCGTGGTGACCCTGTTCGGGCCGCTGGGGGTCCCCCTGGTCAATTTCACGCCACAGGAGATCGGGATGACGGATGCCGACTTCGTCCCGGAACCAGGCGGCGAGTCGCGGGCAACTGCATGGATCTCTGCCGACGGCACGACCTGGATGGAGATCACGAACATCGATTGGACTCTGGTCTTCAACACGTGGAGGGGCAGCGACGGGCGGATCTGGATCGCCGACCACGGTCGCAATGGGGTCTATGCGTCGTCGGACGGCACTGACTGGGAACGGGTCGGGGATATCTCCACTTCGGGTCAGGTGAGTGAAGTAACCCGGCAGACCTGGGGCTTGATCGGGTACGGAGCGACTCCTCCCGGGGTAGCGGTCTCGGACGACGGTCAGACCTGGAGGACGATCACGGTCGCCGGAGTCCTGGGACACACCCCCGGTGTGCTCTGGGTTCCTGACACGTGGGCGGCGGGACCCGGAGGATTCGGCATCATCGTCAGACCGGACAGGATCACCTTCCCCGGGCCGGGACAGCCGAACCAACCGTTGGCGGCTCATACCGAGGGGGACCACCGGATCGAGGTGTACATCGATGAAATCAGGATCCTCCGCGACGGCACGACCTTGACCAGCATCGATCGGATCGGCCGAGCCCCGGATGATCCCAAGGCGAGGTATGCCGAGGGGGTGCTCACCATTCTGGACGGGTCGGGAGAGCCTCTGGTGGTCCTGGGCCCCGATGCGATTACGGATCTGGAACGTGTCCTGAGCGCCCGTCGGGAGCCACGTGCCCTCCTCTTCACAGCCGCCGCCAACTGGCCAGAGCCTTATGCCATCCAACCCCTCCACCTCCCCCAGAACTGGACGGTCCAGGATCTCTCCAGTGTCACCGATGGCGAGATTCTCGGGGTGTGGGTGGCCTCTGATCGCGTGGCCGTGGCCGCTTTCGGACCGGACGGTACCAAACTCCTCGTCGGCGCGATCCCGGGCAGCCCTTGACCGCCTTCAGGGATAGGCACCGGGATCACGGCTACGGTTCGGGCTATGGGTGAGACGAGACGGATCCTGGTCGGTGGAGAGCCGATGACGGTCGAACGCAAGGGCGACCTGTTGGTCACAGCCACCGGTGACACTGTCCCGATCGATGAGGCGATCCACCTCCCACCGGTCGAGCCCAGCAAGATCCTCTGCGTCCATCTCAACCACCGCAGCCGTGTCGACGAGTTCATGACACGCCTCCCCCCGGCACCGACCTACTTTCACAAACCGACCACGTCGCTCAATGCTCACATGGGTGAGGTGGTCCGACCGCGGAGGTGCAAGTACCTCAACTACGAAGGGGAGATCGCAATCGTCATCGGGAAGAAGACCTTCGACATCTCCCCCGATGACGCCGCCACCTACATCGCCGGGTACACCATCGCCAACGATTTCGGTCTACACGATTTCAGGGACACCGACGCCGGCTCGATGCTGCGGGTCAAGGGATCGGACACCCTCTGTCCCCTTGGGCCCGGCCTGGTCACCGATTGGGATTTCCACGGAAAGCGGATCAGGACACTGGTCAACGGTGAGGTCCGTCAGGACGGGAGCACCGATGAGATGGAGTGGGACATGCACTATCTGGTTGCCGACCTGGCCCGGACCATCACCCTGCTCCCCGGTGACGTGATCCTGAGTGGAACCCCGGCCGGGTCTCGCCCGGTAGAACCAGGGGACGTGGTCACCGTGGAGGTCGAGGGGTTGGGGGAACTGACCAATAGAATTGTGGAAGGCGAAACAGTGGTCCGCGCAGAGGTGGGGGCCCAGCCTTCCGAATCCGAGGAAGTCCTCTCCACCGCCTTCGGAGGTGACTGGGAGTTCAGAGGGGTCAGACCACCTAAGCCCACCAAGCATTACGAGTCGGAGTTGGAATGAGTAAGCCGGTTGTTGGAGTCACCGCATGGAGAAGGACACTCGACACCTTCTACGGTCCCGACCGTCTCCAGACACTTTCCACCTTCTATTCCGACTCTCTGATTGACGCCGGGATGATTCCGATCATGTTCCCCGCCGGGCAGGATCCGGCAGACGCGGCCCGATTGGTCTCGACGGTCGACGGACTCCTGCTCTCCGGTGGAGACGATGTCGACCCGGGGAACTACGGGGAAGAGAACATCGCCAGCAAGAAGGTGGATCCGGCCGTTGATCAGTTCGAGATCGCAGTCATCGAAGCTGCCCGGGAGCAGAACAAGCCGACGCTGGGTATATGTCGCGGGCTCCAGATCCTCAACGTGGCCCATGGAGGCACTCTTGCGCAGGAGGTGACTGCTGAGAATTCGGTCCATGAACCCTTTATCCGCGGCACCGATCCCGAGATCTGGAACGCCCGCCGCCACGTGGTGACCTTCGAGGAAGGAAGCTGGCTGGCTGATATGTACGGCTCCGGAGAGGCAAAGGTCAACACCCTCCACCATCAGGGAGTCGCCGATCTCGGATCGGGGCTGCTCATCGAGGCCCGAACCGATGACGGTCTTATCGAAGCGTTCCGGGCCGACAGCGACTGGTGGGCTCTCGCCGTCCAGTGGCATCCGGAGCGACTCGACGGCCCCCATCAGAGGGTCTTCACCGCACTTCGCCAGGCGATCGGTTAACCGAGCAACTCTCCCACCGCCCTGCCCTCGTCACAGTCGTCGAGGATCGGGCAGTACCGGCACCATGGTCCGGCCGTCTTGACCACGGAGACACCCCGGCTCCACGCCCCGCGGAGCTCATTCACCATTCCGGCCACGTCAGCGATGGTCTCGACCAGCCGTTCCTCCGTTGGGGATGCCAGGTGACGTTCGCCCGTTGACACCGAGATTGCCTCGACCGCCTCAGGGAGGCTCTGGCGGTCGAGAGCCCATAGAAGCGTGTAGAAGTCGAGCTGATAGACCACGTCACCGAGATCTCCGGTCTTCCAATCGACCAGTCGATACCCGTCCTGTCCGGCGCTGTAGACCGCATCCACCTTCCCCACCAGTTCGACACCATCGTCGGTCCGGTGGTTCAGTTCGACCTCGGCACCTTCGAAACCGTCTGTCGGGAACCGTACGAAACGTTCGTAGAGTCCACGCACCTCCTCGATCATCCCCGCCAGGGTGGATGGTTTGATCTCCAGTCCACCCATCTTGAAGTTGAGGTTGGAGTCGCCGATCTCCTCACGACACACCTGTACGAACTCCTTCTCAGAAATGGGCCCATTCTTGAGATGACGGCTGAAGACCCTGTGGGCAAGGCCGCCGATGAAACTCTGCCGGGAGTCGGGCCCGTAATGGCCCTGGAGCCTGGCGTTTGCGCTTTCCGGGCACTTTTTCCAGGCCACGAACGTCGAAGCAGATATGCGCATGGGATCGCCTGACTTCATATGAGGCAGGGCAAAGGCCATTCGACGGAGGATACGACTGGTTTCAGAGTCCGGTTACCATTGCGCGGCGACGGTGTACGGGCACCGTCTCGGCCTCCCATGAACAAAGACCTCCTCTTCCGTAAGCATCCCTTGGTCGCCGCCCTCTTTGTGGTCGCCGCCGCGTTCGCCGTCCTTTTCGCCCTGTACGGGTTGACCCATTGGACTTCACAGGGTCAGGTGATGGGTCGGGTCCTGGTCGCCGGGGTGCCGATCGGGGGGCTGACTGAGGAGGAGGCCCACTCTGCGCTTCGCCAGCTAGAAGCCGACTATCAGGGTCGTGACCTCACCTTCGATGTGCTGGGGAACACGGTCAGTCTCGTCGGCGCGCAGACCGGTCTGACCCTCGATGTCGATGAGACGGTCGATCACGCGATGGCACTCGGTCGGGAAGGGAATTTCGCATATCAGTTCCTGTGGTGGTTGAGGCACGCCTTCAAGACCATTGAGATCGAGCCGTCAGGATCAACCGATCCCCGCATGATGACCGCAGTCTTCGAAGACTGGGATGAACGCATCATCGGCCAGCCGCCGGGTCATGGTGGGATAGAGGTGCAGGACGGCAAGCTGGTGGCGGTCCTGCCGGTTCGTGGTACCGGAATCGACCGAGAGCAGGCAGCCCGGGTGATCGAAGAGACAGTCCTCGCCCTGGACCCCCAGCCGGTTGTGATCCCCACCGAAGAGATCATTCCGGTCCTTACCGAGCAGGACATCGACACCGCACTCCTCGAGGCCAGGGCAATCACCGGTGCCGCCATCGCGCTCAGGGCGGGAGAGAATGAGATCACCTTCACGCCGGAACAGCTGGTCGAGGCGTATGTCGCCACAACGGTGACCGAAGGCATCCCGGGAATCGCACACTCCTTCGACCCGGAAGTCATCAATCGTTTCCTCGAGCCCCTGCGCAGCCAGTATGAGGCTCCCCCGGTCGATGCCCGTTTCGAGATCGTCGGCGACGACGTCCGGATCATCAGAGGGAGTTTCGGAACCCGCATCGATGAGAACGAAGCGGTTGCCCAGCTCCTCCAGGCCTCCCGCCAGGGAAACAGGAGAGGCATCCTCCCAATCGTCGAGGGTGCCCGTCCCACCTACACCTCCGAGGACCTGGAAGCGATGGGGATAAAGCACCTGGTCAGCCAGTTCACCACCTATCACGACTGCTGTCAGAACCGGGTGACCAACATCCAGCTGATGGCGGACACGGTCAGCATGGTCAGAATCGCACCGGGCGGCCGTTTCGACCTGAACGCCTATGTCGGACCACGAACCGAAGCCAAGGGATATCTTCCCGCCCCCACCATCATCGGTCGCGAGCTGGTCGACACCGTCGGAGGTGGGGTCAGCCAGTTCGCCACCACCATTTACAACGCTGTGTTCTGGGGCGGTTATCACGACATCGAACACCGTCCCCACACCGTCTGGTTCAGCCGCTACCCCGAAGGGATCGAAGCCACCGTCAACTGGGGTGGCCCCGAGCTGATCTTCGCCAACAACACCGACAAGCACATCCTGATCCACACCCGCTACACCGGCACCTCGATCACGGTGAGGATCTTTGGCGACAACGACGGTCGCATAGTCCGCGGTGAGCAGCGAAACGGTCAGCTCCGGATGACCGTCGTCGAGCCCGGTGGTCCCAACGCCCGAATTGTCGAAGGCGAAGTCTCGCCGCGTTTCAATCCGACCCAACCGCCGCCGCCCCAGTACGTGGCGTCGGAGAATCCCATCGGGGTCGATCAGGTGATCACCCGCCAGAGTGAACGTGAGGGTTGGTCGGTTACGGTGACACGGACGATCACCCAGGCGGGACGGGTGGTAAACCAAAGGGAATGGACCGTGGTGTATCTCCCCCAGCGGGCGATCTATGAGGTCCATGCTTGCAAGGTGCCCGGATCGGGTGTCGTCTGTCCGGAACCGCCTACGACCACGACGACCACCACCACACTTCCTGAGGGGGAGGGCGACGACTAAGTCGCCGCGGGTCTACTCCTCTTCTTCGCTGTAGTGGAGAAGGAAAGACCTGGTCACATCACTGACCATCTGCTCGGCCGCCTCGTCCCAGCCGCCCGGTCTGCGCAGGGTCACCGCGTTCTGCTGGACGAAGATGTGATCGATGCCCAGCCCCAAACCGAATAGACCGGTGGCAAGCATGCCGGGGACACCCGAGCCCGTCTGCCCCGGGGTGACCACCTCACCGTCCTGACCGGTGAAGCTCCGGTCGGTATCGAGGATCAACACATTCCCGACCCTCTTCACGTCTCTGATATTGACCATCTGACCCATGGGCGTGGAGGGTAGTTCACCCGCCGAGGTGGCCGATCGGTTCGCCAACCCGGTGAACCTTCACCAGGTTGGTCGAAGCTGAGACGTTCGGGGGGACCCCGGCCACCATCACCAGAAGATCGCCGGACTCGACGACACCAGCCTCCTCGAGAAGGCTCCCCGCCAGCGCAATCTCCTCGTCTGTCGAGGCGCGCCGTTCGAACTGTCTGGGCGTCACCCCCCAGAGCATCGCCATCCTGCGAAGGGTCTCCTCATCGTGGGTGAAGGCCACCACCCGGTGTTCGGGCCGGTACTTGGAGATGAGTCGGGCCGTGTTACCGCTCTCGGTGAATGCCACGATCATCCGCGCCGCCACATTGAGTGCGATCTGAGTGGCGGCCTGAGCGACCGCCGAGGCGACGTAGTTGTCATCGAACACGAACTCGACGGGATGTTCCCCCCGCCGGGAAAGCGTTCCTTCCTCGACCGTCTGACAGATCCGCGCCATCGCCCTCACCGTCTCCTCCGGGTAGCGCCCGATCGCGGTCTCTCCGGAAAGCATCACCGCATCGGTCCCGGCCATCACCGCGGTGGCCACATCAGTGACCTCGGCGCGGGTCGGGCGGGGACTGTGGGTCATCGACTCGAGCATCTCGGTGGCGGTCACGGTGATCCGGCCGGCGGCGTTGGCCCTGGTCAGGATCCGGGTCTGCTCGAGTGGCAACCGCTCCAGCGGCACCTGAACTCCGAGATCGCCTCGGGCGACCATCACCCCGTACGAGGTGTCGATGATGTCGTCGAGGTTTTCGAGGGCACGAGCCAGTTCGATCTTGGAGATCACCGGCGCCTCCCCCGTCCTCGCTGCCACCGCTTCGACGTCCTCAGCGGTGCGGATGAAAGATGCCGCGACGAAGTCCATGCCCCACTCCCGGCCGATGGCCAGATCGGCCTCGTCCTTTGGCGTGACGTTGCTCATCGACAGTCGGGAGTCGGGTACCGACACTCCCTTGTTGTCCTGAAGGGTTCCGGGAACGACTACTCGTGCCTTGAGTGAGGACTCCCCCAGTTCGATCACCTCGAGTGCGATCAACCCGTCGGCGAGGAGCACCCGATGACCGGGATGGATGTCCTCGAGCAGACGGTCGTATCCGATCGGAATGGTCGAGGGGCCTCCCTCCCAGGTGTCCGGTGGAACCAGGTCGACCACCGCCCCCTCATTCAGCTTGACTTCACCATCGGGGAACACTCCTACCCGGAGCTTGGGACCCTGGATGTCCTGCATGACGGCGACGGGCCGACCGACCTTCTCCGAGGCATCCCGCACCCACTCGTAAAGCTGGCGGAGTTCCTCCACCGTGCCGTGTGAGAAGTTGAGACGGGCCACGTCCATACCGGCTTCGACCAGGGCACGAACGCCGTGTCGGCTGGCGACCGCCGGGCCCAGAGTGGCGATGATCTTGGTGTGACGGGACATCGGCTCTGGAAAAGGTAACCGAGGGCCGGTCGATATCCGTGACTACCGGTCGAGAGCTTCGGCGAGAAGCTCATTGACCAGACGCGGATCGGCTTTCCCCTGGGTCTCTTTCATCACCTGTCCGACGAGGAACCCGACCACCTTGGCCTCTCCATCCCGATACCGGGATACGGCGTCGGGATTGGCAGCAACCACTGCCTCCACCGCATCCACCAGCATCGACCGATCGGACACCTGGATCAGGTCCCGGGCCCCGGCCACCTGTCGTGGGGTGCCTTCGCCAGCAAGGACCCCCTCGAGTACCTCTTTGGCAGCAGTCGCCGAGACCGTGCCATCGCGGACGATCTCAACCAACTCAGCCAGCTCAACACCCGATATGGCAGGGATCTCAACACCTGTCCGTCTCAGGTACGCCGCAATCTCCCCGGTAACCCAGTTGGACACCAGCGGGGCTGGCGCACCAACGGCTACAGCGTCGTCGAAAAGGGTTCGGGCCGGGGCCGACATGGCGGACAGCGCCGACACCTGACCCGGGTCAAGACCGAGGTCTGCATAACGCTTCCTCCGCTCGGCGGGAAGCTCGGGCAGACGTTCTCTCACCGACTCGACCCAGTCCCGGTCGAAGACCATCGGGACGAGGTCGGGTTCGGTGAAGTACCGGTAGTCGGACGAACCCTCCTTGGTCCTCATCGAGTGGGTGACGCCAGCCTCCTCATCCCAATGCCGGGTCTCCTGGACGAGTGTCCCTCCGTCGTCGAGCACTCCTATCTGGCGGGCGGCCTCATACTCGATGGCACGTTCCAGAGACCTGAACGAGTTCATGTTCTTGATCTCCACCTTGGTCCCGAACTCATCGGCACCCGTCCTCCGGACCGAGACATTGGCATCGAATCGAACCGAACCCTCCTCGAGTCGGGCATCGGATACCCCCAACTCGGCCACGACGGCCCGGAGCTCCTGGGCATAGGCCCGGGCCTGAGCAGCGCTCCGGATGTCAGGGCGGGAGACGATTTCGACCAGAGGAACTCCGGACCGGTTGAAATCGAGCAGGGTGGCCGACGCCTCATGGATCCTCCCCCCTTCACCGAGATGCGAGGACTTGCCGGTGTCCTCCTCCATATGTGCCCTCTCTATCCCGATCCGATGGGTCGACCCATCCACTTCGATGTCGAGGTGGCCGTCGACGGCAACCGGCATGTCGAACTGGGAGATCTGATAGTTCTTGGGCAGGTCGGCGTAGAAGTAGTTCTTCCGGTGAAAGACCGACCTCGGGGAGATCTCGCAATTCAAAGCGAGACCGATCGCCGTGATCGCTTCGATGGCCGCCCTGTTGGGTACCGGCAACGCCCCGGGGAGGCCAAGGCACACCGGACAGACCAGGGTGTTTGGTTCGGCACCGAAGTCGACCGCACAACCGCAGAACATCTTGGAGTTGGTGTTCAACTCGACATGGACCTCGATCCCGATTACCGGTTCCCAGCTCATCCGGCCACCAGCTCGATCTCGGGTCGGGCGGTGAACCCTGCGAGTCTCTCCACCTCCGCGGCCACCCTGAACATGATCCGTTCCCCGAGCGAGGGTGCCA
Organism: uncultured Acidimicrobiaceae bacterium; assembly: GCA_964400035.1. Lineage (GTDB taxonomy): Bacteria > Actinomycetota > Acidimicrobiia > Spongiisociales > ZC4RG35 > ZC4RG35. Next base: position 21,767 of record CAYNSP010000009.1, read on the forward strand.
TCACCTGAAACCCGATGGGAAGGCCCTGGCGGTCGAGGCCGATCGGCACAGAAATGGCTGGATCTCCGGAGAGGTCAGCGGGAATGGTGCAGATGTCGGACAGGTACATCGCCATCGGATCGGCGGTCCTCGCTCCGGCCTCGAAAGCGACGGTGGGGCTGGTAGGACAGACCAGGACGTCGACGTCTTGATAGACACGAGCCAGGTCGGCGACGATGGCGGCACGGACCTTCTGGGCCTGACCGTAGAAGGCGTCGTAATAGCCCGCCGATAGGGCATAGGTGCCGAGGAGGATGCGACGGGTCACCTCAGGCCCGAAGCCTTCGGCCCGGGTCCTGGCCATCAACTCCTCCGTCGTGGCGCCTTCCGCCCGGTATCCGTAGCGGATTCCGTCGAAACGGGCCAGGTTCGCTGACGCTTCGGCCGGGGCGATCAGGTAATAGGCGGACAGCGCGAACTCGAAGGTGGGCAATGAGACTTCGATCACCGATGCGCCCTGGTCCGAGAGCTTCTCGACCACGGTTGCCACGCCGGCTTCCACGTCTGGTTCATAGCCCTCGCCGGCGAACTCCTTGACCACACCGATCCGGACGCCGTCAACACCTCGCGTCAGATCGGCTGTCACATCCGGGTATTCGCCGGGATAGGAGGTGGCATCCATCGGATCGTGGCCCCAGATGGTTTCGAGCAACACCGCGGAATCCTCCACAGTTCGGGTGATCGGTCCGATCTGGTCGAGGGACGACGCGAATGCAATCAGTCCGTACCGGCTCACCGTCCCGTAGGTCGGTTTGAGGCCGACGGTTCCGGTCAGGGCGGCAGGCTGACGGATCGACCCTCCGGTGTCGGATCCGAGTGCCCCGAGGGCGGAACCGATCGACACCGCCGCCGCCGAGCCGCCGGAGGAGCCACCCGGGATCCGACCGATGTCCCACGGGTTGTAGCTGGGACCGTAGGCCGAGTTCTCGGTGGAGCTACCCATTGCGAATTCGTCGAGGTTGGTCTTCCCGACAATCACGGCACCGGCCTGACGGAGCCTGGTTACAACCGTTGCGTCATACGGGGGTATGTACCCGGCGAGGATCTGCGAGGCCGCCGTGGTTTCGACGCCACGGGTGCACATGTTGTCCTTCAGCGCCACCGGGATCCCGTGCAGGGGACCGTGGTCGATCCCGTCGGCAAGATCAGCATCGGCCTTCGTTGCAGCTTCGAGGGCCCCGGCACGATCGATGGTCAGAAAAGCATGAATCTGGGCTTCGGTGCGGTGGGCGACGTCGAGGACCTGCTCGGTCAGTTCGACCGAACTGATCTCCCCGGAACGGAGCATCCGCCCGGCCTCGATGATGGTCGGGCTGCTCATGTTTCCAGTGCCGGTGGTACCACGAAATAGCCGTCCCGCGAATCCGGAGCTGCGGCGAGGACCTCGTCGCGGTCCAGGGACGGCTGGACCACATCGTCTCGGTACACCCCTTCGAGACCGAGATTATGGGCGGATTCGACCTCCGGGTCTCCTTCCAGTGCCTGAACCCGCGCCGCATGGTCGAGGATCACACCCAGCTGGTTGCGGTAGGTCTCAAGTTCCTCTTCGCTCAAATCCAATCGGGCGAGTCGGGCGACATGGGCAATGTCGATCTCAACGGGCATAACGGCGGATTCTACGACCCGGTCAGAGTTGCCCGGAGCGCACGGTACGCCCAGTCGAGGTCTTCGAGGTTCACGGACTCTCCCGGCTTGTGGGCCAGGGACGTCTCACCCGGACCGAAGTTCACCGCGGGTACCCCTCGTTGTGCGAATTGAGCCACGTCGGTCCACCCTTGCTTGTGGGCCACTTCGGCCCCGGCGTTTTCAGCCAGGGTGGTGAAGATCGGATGGGAGATCTCCGGATAGGCAGCCGGTGCGGCATCGGAAACCTCGAATCCGTCCGCTCCAGCACAAACGGTCCGCAGATGATCTATGGCCGCTTCGGTTGTCCGGTCCGGGGAGAACCGGTAGTTGATATTCAGCTCGAATCTGGACGGTATGACATTGTTGGCCACACCCCCGGTTGCCCTGGTGACTGAGATCACTTCCTTGAAGGGAAGCCCCTCGATCAGGTGAAGTTCCGGTTCCCTGCGATCCATCATCATCAGGAACTCCCCTGCCCGGGTGATCGCATTCGTCCCCAGCCATGGTCGGGCCGAGTGCGCAGCCTCCCCGTCGAACCAGACACGGGCGTTGACCGAGCCCTGGCAACCGGCGTGGATCTCGCGATTGGTCGGCTCCATGACGATGGCGGCCGTGGCCCCGGTGAGGTCAGGGAAGGTGTCGAGGATGGGGCCGAGCTGGTTACCGGACAGCGGTCCCTCCTCGCCGGCATAGAAGATCCCGGTGATGTCATCTGTCCCGAGATCTTCGATCAGATGGATCATCACCGCCAGCCCGCCCTTCATGTCGGTGGCGCCGAGACCATACAACCGACCGTCTTCGATCCGGTGACCTACCTCTCCCTGGAGCGGGACAGTGTCGGTATGGCCTGCGAGGAGCAAGCGCCCCGGTCCGGTCGCGCCAACCACCACTGAGTCCTTCACGGTGTGAACCTCGAAGCGGGAGAGACGTTCAGCAATAGCAGCCTGGATGGCCTGTTCGCGCCCGGTCTCGGAGGGGATGTCGACCAGCCAGGCAAGTGTCCGGGAAAGGGGGCTCAAAGCTGGACACCGAGATCGCGGAGGTACTGGTTCAGCTCCGTCTTCTCATCGGTCGACTCGGTCCGATGACCGACGATCAGGGCGCAGGTCAGTTGGAAACTCCCGGCGGGGAACTCCTTGGCCCGGGTTCCGGGCACAACGACTGACCCTGCAGGGACCCTTCCCCGGATCTCGACGGGCTCGGCCCCGGTCACGTCGATGATCGGTGTTGACGCGGTTATCACCGTATTGGCACCGAGGACAGCCCTCTCCTCGACCACCACCCCTTCGACCACGATCGAGCGACTCCCGATGAAGCAACCGTCCTCGATGATGACCGGACGCGCTCCGGGCGGTTCCAGCACCCCACCGATTCCAACCCCGCCCGAGAGGTGGACATCACGCCCGATCTGGGCGCATGAGCCCACCGTCGCCCAGGTGTCGACCATCGTCCCCGAGCCGACGTAGGCCCCGATGTTCACATATCCGGGCATCACGATCACCCCGGGCTCGCAATGGGCCCCGTAGCGGACTGTCCCCGGCGGGACCACCCTCACACCCTGTTCAGCCAGGTTCTTCTTGAGCGGGATCTTGTCGTGATACTCATAGGCGCCGACTTCTACGGTCTCCATTTCTCTCAGCCGGAAATAGAGGAGGATCGCTTCTTTGACCCAGGTGTTGACCGACCAGCCGTCCTTACCCTTCTCGGCTACCCGTACCACGCCCCGGTCCAGGGAGTCGATGGTGGCCTCGACTGAGTTCCTGGCGTCGGTGATCGGAATGTCCCCCCGGAACGCCGCTTCGATGAGTTCACGATTCATGCGGCGAGGGTAGATCTAACGCAGAGATGGGTGGCGCCCAACTCCCGCATTCCAGAATGCTCCTACATGGCGGTACGGTGAGCATGTGCCTTATCGGTTGATTTACATCGGGCTCGGTTTGGTGGCGGTCGCTGCAATTGCCTTCGGCATCGCCATGTCCCGTGACGGGGATCCGATCGAACTCCCACCGCCCGTCGAGTCGGTCTCCCCGCGTCCCGGGGACATGGTGCTCCCCCAGGCGGTGGTTGAGATAGACATGGAGGTGGGGTACCACGTCGACATCTATGTGAACGGGTGGCCGGTGACCGACGCCACCTTTGTCGAGGCGACCGGTGTCTACCGGTGGGCTCCATCCCAGAACAACCCGACCATCCAGACGTGGACGCCCGGGGTTCAGACCGTGGAGATCCGTTGGGACACGACGTTGGGCCTCCCGGACCCGGGCTCCTTCACCTGGGATTTCACGGTTCGATGACCGAAGGACCCTTCCCCAACAACTCTCTGAACTGATCGGCGTCGAGGATCGGAATCCCCAACTCCTCGGCCTTCCTCGTCTTCGAGGCACCCGGAGACTCACCGACGATCAGAGCCGTGGTCTTCCCTGAAACGGAGCCGGTCGCCTTGCCACCGCGCGCCTCGATCGCCGCTTCTGCTTCCTCACGGGTGAACCCTTCGATGGTCCCGGATACGACATAGACGCCACCGGCGAGCAGATCGGATGTGATCCGCTCGTCTCGTTCGTCAGCCAGCCTGACACCGGCGGCAGCAAGCTTTTCGACCAGCTTTCGGTTGGCCGGGTCGGTCGACCACTCCCGCACCTCCCTGGCGATCACCGGACCGATACCTTCAACCGCGGCGATCTCCTCTTCTGAGGCATCCATCAGTGCGGGCAGGCTCCCGAAGTGTCGGGCGAGAAGTCGTGCCACGGTTCCGCCGACATGCCTGATCCCGAGTGCGGTCAGCAGTCTGGCCAAGGGTCGATCCCGGGCTGCGTCGATTGCGGCACCCAGATTGTTGACCGACGTCTCCTTCCATCCGGGGAGGCTGAGAAGCGCCGCCCGGTCAAAGGTGAAGATGTCGGCGGGGTCGGTGATCAAACCCTGACTGAGCAGCAGATCGATGGTCCGGTAACCGAGATGCTCGATATCCATGCCCCCGCGACCGGCGAAGTGGGCCAACCACTCTCGGACCCTCGAGGGACATTCGAACCCGCCGGTGCATCGTGCAACCGCCTCACCTTCGGGTCGGACGATGGGGTTGCCGCAGAACGGGCAGTGCGATGGCATCTCCCAGACCCGCTCGGCTCCGGTTCGGGCAGACGTGACCGGACCGACAACCTCAGGAATCACGTCGCCGGCCCGGCGGACGATGACCTTGTCCCCGATCCGGACATCTTTGAGAGCGACCTGGTCCTGGTTGTGCAGGGTGGCCATTCCAACGGTCGCACCTCCCACGAAGACTGGTTCCAGAACCGCATACGGGGTTGCCGCCCCGGTGCGCCCGATGTTGATCCTGATGTCCCGGAGGGTGGTCACCTGTTCTTCGGGTGGGAACTTGTAGGCGATCGCCCATCTCGGGGCCTTGGCGGTGAACCCGAGCGCCGCCTGCTCGGCCAGCGAGTTGACCTTGATCACCACCCCGTCGGTCTGATACCCGTTCTTGTGACGGTTGGCCTCGGCCTCGGTCACGTGGGAGTACACCTGATCGATGGTGTCGAGGAGGACCGACGCCGGGTTGGTCCTCAGACCGAGTTCGCGGAGATACTCGAGGGTCTCCCAATGGGTATCGAAGGTTGGCCCACCTTCGACGAGACCGAGCTGGTACACCCAGATGTCGACATTGCGTGAGGCGGTGATGTTGGGATCCTTCTGTCTGACCGCTCCCGCCGCCGCGTTCCTCGGGTTGGCGAAGATCTGCTTTCCCTCCTCGGCCTGTCGCCGGTTGAGCTCTTCGAAGGCGACGTCGGACATGTAGACCTCGCCGCGTGCTTCGAGGACTGCGGGAGGGTTGTCTCCGAGAAGACGGAGAGGGACCGACTTGATGGTCCTCAGATTTGCGGTGACATCCTCCCCGGTGGTCCCGTCTCCACGAGTTGCCCCGGTAACCAGGACACCGTCGCGATAGGTCAGGACGATGGCAAGCCCGTCGATCTTGAGCTCGCACACATACCCGCTGGGGGGAGCGCCGAGCTGACGTTCCATACGGGCCTCCCACGCCTCCAGATCGGCCCGCTTCTCGGCATTGTCCAGCGAGAACATCGGCCGGAGGTGGGTAACGGGACGGAAGAGATCGGAGACCGGACCACCGACACGTTGGGTCGGGCTGTCCGGCGTGATCAGCTCGGGATGCTCGCTCTCCAACTGCCGGAGCTCTTTGACCAGAGCGTCGTACTGGGCGTCGGAGATGATCGGGTCATCGAGGACGAAGTACCGGTAGACATGGGTGCGGATCTCGGCGCGAAGCTCCTCGATGCGTTGGGCGACATCGCTCACGCAGCACTCCTGCGCGCAGAAGCGATGATCCCTCCTCCGAGTACCCGGTCCCCGTCATAGAAGGCGACCGTCTGACCGGGTGCTACGGCCTCCTGTGGCTCATCGAAGAGAAGTTCGTCCCCGACGAGGTGGGCGCCCACCGGCTCTCCGTGGGCCCGGTACTGGGCGGTGACCGCCCCGGATATGACTCCACCCGCGACCGTGGTGACCCCGGCCAGTTCAACGGCCCTGACCCTTAGGTCACGACGGGTGCCTATCACCACCGTGGCAGTGGTCGGCTGGATGTCGACCACATACCGCGGCTCGCCGACGGCGACACCAAGACCACGACGCTGACCGATGGTGAATCCGACGATCCCATCGTGCTCACCGACAGTGGCGCCACTGGTGTCGACCATCGCCCCTACGGTGAATGCCTCGGGTGCCTGGCCGCGCAGGAACGATCGGTAGTCGCGCTGTCCCACGAAGCAGATGTCCATCGACTCGGGCTTGTTGGCGGTGCGAAGGTCCAGCTCGCGGGCGATCTCTCTCACCCGGTCCTTGGTCATCTCCCCGACCGGGAAGCGGGTCCGGGACAGCTCGTCCTGGGTGAGCATCGA
>CAYNSP010000010.1:0-26216 GCA_964400035.1 uncultured Acidimicrobiaceae bacterium
CGACCCGGTGATCGGACGAGACGACGAGATCCGTCGGGTCATCCAGGTGTTGAGCCGTCGAACCAAGAACAACCCGGTCCTTATCGGCGAACCCGGTGTGGGTAAGACCGCCATCGTCGAAGGTCTCGCCCGTCGTATCGCCGACGGCGACGTCCCCGAAGGTCTGAAGACGAAGCGAATCGTCGCCCTCGACCTCGGTGCCATGGTGGCCGGGGCGAAATACAGGGGTGAGTTCGAAGAGCGGCTCAAGGCGGTCCTCGATGAGATCCGCCAGTCTGAAGGTGAGGTGATCACCTTCCTCGACGAACTGCACACCCTGGTCGGGGCCGGTGCCGCCGAAGGAGCGATGGACGCATCCAACATGCTCAAGCCGATGCTCGCCCGTGGCGAACTCCGGATGATTGGTGCCACCACCCTCGACGAGTACCGCAAGCACATCGAGAAGGACGCCGCTCTGGAGCGTCGGTTCCAGCCCGTGCTCGTCGACGCTCCCTGAGTTGAAGACACCATTGGCATCCTCCGCGGCCTTAAGGAGAGGTACGAGGTGCACCACGGGGTCCGGATCACCGACTCGGCTCTGGTGGCCGCCGCGGTCCTCTCCGACCGCTACATCCCGGCACGCTTCCTGCCCGACAAGGCGATCGACCTGATCGACGAGTCCGCATCCCGTCTTCGGATCGAGATCGACTCGATGCCTGAAGAGATCGACGAATTGAACCGGCGGAAGATCCAACTCGAGATCGAACGTGAGGCCCTCCGCAAGGAGAAGGACGAGGCTTCCAAGGAGAGGTTGGAGGGAGTCGAGACCGAGTTGGCCGAGCTGGGCGAGAAGATCGATGAACTGGTCGGTCGGTGGAATGTCGAGAAGGAGGCGATCAGCGCCATCCGCAAGCTCAAGGCGGAGATCGAGCTGGCCCGCTCCGAGGCCGAGATCGCCGAGCGGGAAGGCAACCTGGCCCGTGCCGCCGAGCTCCGCTACGGAACCCTGACCTCGCTGGCTTCACAGTTGGAGGCGAGAGAGGTCGAACTTGCCGAGATCCACTCCATGGGCTCGATGCTTTCGGAAGAGGTCACCGACTCGGATGTGGCCGAGGTCGTGTCACGGTGGACCGGGATCCCCCTGACCAAGCTCATGGAGGGGGAGACCGAGAAGCTGATCCATCTCGAAGACCATCTCCACCACCGGGTCGTCGGACAGGAGGCTGCGGTGTCCGCAGTCGCCAACGCGGTGCGACGCAATCGGGCGGGGCTCTCCGATCCCCACCGTCCGGTCGGGTCGTTCCTGTTCCTCGGTCCGACCGGTGTCGGCAAGACCGAACTGGCCCGGGCCCTCGCCGAGTACCTCTTCGACGACGAGCGGTCGATGACCCGTATCGACATGTCCGAGTACATGGAGAAGCACTCGGTGAGCCGTCTCATCGGGGCACCACCCGGGTATGTCGGATACGACGAGGGTGGGCAGCTCACCGAAGCGGTGCGTCGTCGTCCCTACTCGGTGATCCTGCTCGACGAGGTCGAGAAGGCCGATCCGGAGGTGTTCAACGTCCTGCTTCAGTTGCTGGACGATGGGCGTCTCACCGACGGTCAGGGGCGCACCGTGGACTTCAGCAATGCGGTGGTGATCATGACATCGAACCTTGGCTCGGAACTGATCGACCCCGACCTGCCCCGGGAAGTGACCACCGAGCGGGTGATGACTGTCGTCAGGAACACCTTCCGGCCCGAGTTCCTCAACCGGATCGACGAGATGGTGGTCTTCGACCGGCTGAGCATGGACGATCTCCGTGAGATCGTCGGCATCCAGATCGAGGAGCTCCGTAAGCGTCTCTCATCCCGTCGTCTCGACATCGCCGTCGACGAGAGCGCGATGGAGTGGATTGTCGCTGCGGGATACGACCCGACCTACGGGGCGAGACCCCTCCAGCGGGTCATCCAGCGTCAGCTGGTCGACCGTATCGCGTCGGCCGTCCTCGAGGGCCACTACTCGGAGGGCGACACCATCAAAGTCTCCGCTGACGGCGACAATCTCACCTTCACCTAACCCCCCTTCTGTGCGGGTTTTGACCGGCTATACCGGGAAGAATCCGCACAGAATGGTGGACATGTCAGACTGTTGGGCGTGAAGCGGTTACTGGTCGTCGGGTTGCTGTCTCTGCTGGCGCTGCCGGCCGCCGCCCAGCGGGCACCCTTCCAGGAAGAACTCCAACCGACGACCCTGACCATGGCGTTCGCCGGGGACATCCTGATCCATTCCTCGGTGTGGCGGAGTGCCGAGCGGTTCGGACGGCCGTACAACTTCCGGCCGATGTTCACACCGACCCGGAAGCTGATCGCCGGTGCCGACCTGGCCATATGCCACCTGGAAACGCCGGTCTCGCCCACCAGCACCGGGCTCTCCGGCTTCCCCCGATTCAACGCCCCGAGAGAGATCCTGGACGGACTCGTCTATGCCGGTTTCGACGGATGCTCGACCGCCTCCAACCATTCCAACGATCAGGGACCGGAAGGGATCGATCGCACCCTCTCGGCGATGGAACGTGTCGGCCTGGTTCACTCCGGGACCCGCTCCAGCCCCGACGACTCGATGATCGGGTTCTATGAGACCAACGGTGTGCTCGTGGCGAACATCTCAGCCACCTACGGTCTGAACGGTCTCGACCTGTCGGCAAGCCAGGCCTACAGGGTCCAGATGCTCAACGAGAGCCAGATCCTGGCGCGGGCGACGGAGGCCAGAGATCGGGGCGCCGACCTGGTGGTGGTGAGTGTGCACTGTTGTGCCGAGTTCCGCACCATGCCGACCGATGCCCAGCTGGCTTTGACCCACCGGCTGATCAATTCCGACGACATCGATCTGATCGTCACCCACCACTCTCACGTTGTCGGCCCGATCGAGTGGGTCAACGACAAGCCGATCATCCACGGTCTGGGCAACTTCCTCTCCAACCAGTCCGCCAGGGCGGCGTTGCCCGCCCACAGTCAGGACGGGGTGATCGCCATCGTCACCGCGCGGCGTGACGAGGACGGATGGAGGTTCGATCAGGTGTCTGTGGTTCCAACCTACGTCGACGAGCCGGAGCAGGGTCATGTAATCCGGATCGCCAGCCCGGGGTCGACTCCGTACACCAGAACCATGAACGCGATCGGCCTGATGGGATTCGACGTTCCGATCTACCAGCCACCGCCTCTCCCGAGACTGGTGGCTTCCCGACTCAACTGACCGGCCTCGGGCGGTCTAGATCGCCTGGAGTTTGTTGACGAATCGCATCACCAGCCACTCCACCACGGTCCAACCGGCGAGGGCGACGACCATCATGGTGTTGAGACCGGTGTCGGTAGCGCCGAGAACGTCGGTAGCGGGCATACCGGGAACCCCCGGTATCCCGGGCGGAAGCCCACCGGGAAGACCGGTCGGGAGCCCACCACCGGCGAACCAGCCGAACTGACTGCCGAGACCCTGCACCGGTGCAGCCAGCGTGTCACTCCATACGGTGACGAAGGTGGCGAAACCGTTGCCGTCGGGGATGATCCCGAGGTCGAGGAGAATCCGTGCGATCAGGACACCCTGGATGAGTGCGAACGCCAGCACCGCGACCCGTCGCAGAAAGCGGAACGGGTTGAACGCGGGGCCGGAACTGCCTTCTTCTCTGAGTGCCCCAGAGCCCATGCTGAACATGGCCAGGAAACCTACACCGAATGGTGCTGGCGATGGCGGCCGGATTCAGTAACGGCTAAGCGTCGTCGGTGAGGTTATCGATGGCGTCCTTGGCGGCTTCGGCGCCACTGTCGATCTGGTCGGAGAATTTCCCGCCGGTCTTGTCGTCGACGAAGTCCGCCCCCTTGTCCACGGCGTCCTTCACCGAATCGGCGTTGTCGGCAACGGCCTTCTTGCCCTTGCCGAACCAGTCTTTGAATCCCATCGTCTTCTCCTCTCGCGGTGGGCCGACTCAATGTAGTCGCCCGGAGGGAGGCGTCTAGAACGGGCCTTGAGGGTCGAGACCGGTGATGGTGGAGATGGCGCGCTCGCCGGAGACGCCGGCCGGGGTCAACTGGGCGCGGCCGCGTTGGCCTTCGGGGGTTTCGATCTGTACCACCAGGGCCTTGCCGGCGACGGCAGTTCCGGCGAGGGTCTGGAGCATTCCCTTCCAGTTCCCCATCTCAGGGTCGGGTTCGAGTCGGGCCTCACCGGTGGTGAGGAGGACACCGTCGGCGGTGAGGACCCGTACCGGGCCTTGGTAGCTCATCGGACGTTGTCTCCCGGAAAAATCTGGCTGCGCAACATGATCTCGTGACGATAGGCCCGTTCGTTGAGCCGGCGATCCATCTCCGCCTCCATCGTCTCGATCTTGTCCCGGAGCCGATCCAGCTTCTGCTTGAGCTGACGGTTCTCCTCCTGGAGGGCGATGACCCGTCTCACCCCTTCCAGGTTGAGACCCTGGGAGGTCAGCTCCTGGATCAACGCCAGTCGTTCGATGTCCTCAGGGGAGTAACGCCGGGTACCGCCCGGTGTCCGGAACGGGTCGATCAGACCCTTTCGTTCGTAGATTCGCAGGGTCTGAGGGTGCATTCCTGCCAGCTCGGCCGCCACCGAGATGACAAACACCGCTCTCGAATTCTGTTTCATGGTGTTCTCCAATCATTCCAGCTGTGAGCGGAGATTCTCCGTCTCATGTGATGCCAGTTCTTCGAGGATCTTCTTCTGCTCCTTGGACAACTTGGTCGGTACATGCACCTGGACCGTGACCAGGAGGTCGCCAGCTTTGCCGGACTCCGGGCTGATGCCCTTCCCTCTGACACGGAAGATCTTGCCTGATGGGGTTCCGCCGGGGATCTTGAGGTTGACTGAGCCGTTCAGGGTGGGCACCTGGACCTTGGTGCCGAGGGCTGCCTCGGTGAAGCTGATCGGGAGGGTAATGGTGAGGTCGTTGCCCTTTCGACCAAACCGTTGGCTCCGTCCGACCCGGATTCGCACCAGGAGGTCTCCCGGCGGCCCACCGTTGGCGCCGGGTCCACCTTTGCCGCGCAGTCGGAGCACGGTTCCATCGCTGACACCTGCGGGGACACGGAGTTTGACCTCCCGGGTCCTGTTTTCACTCCCCGAACCACGGCAGCTGGTGCAGGGTGTCTCGATGATGCGACCCGATCCCCGACATTGCGGGCAGGGCTGGGAGAAGGAGAAGAAGCCCTGGTTCTGGGCCACCATCCCCCGACCCCCACAGGTGGGACAGGTGCTCACTGCGGTTCCCGGCTCGGCACCGGTTCCCCCGCATCGTGAACACTGGGCTGCACCGCGGACCTGGACGGAAGTGGTAACTCCGTGGGCCGCGTCCTCGAATCTGATGGTGAGTTCGGTCTCGAGGTCCGGGCCACGCATCGGGCCGCCTCGCTGACGTCCAAACCCGAACAGGTCGCCAAGACCTCCGAACCCGCCGAGGATGTCCTGCAGGTCTTCGACCCGTACCTGCTGGCCGCCGTACCCCGGGAATCCACCGAACCCGCCCGCCTGTCCGGAGAATCCTCCGGATGCGGCTAGACGGCGTACCTGGTCGTACTCCTTGCGTTGTTCTGGATTGGAGAGGGTGGCGTAGGCCTCGGAGATCTCCTTGAATCGCTCCTCGGCAGTCGGATCATCCGGGTTGGCGTCAGGGTGATGCTGCTGTGCCAGCTTCCGGTAGGCCTTCTTGATCTCCTCCTGGGATGCCTCCGGGGCGACGCCGAGGGTCTTGTAGAAGTCCTTCTCGATCCAGTCCCGGTTCATTCCTCTTCGGCTTCCAACGCAACCAGTGCCGCCCGCAGGACCTTGTTGTGGAGCCGGTAGCCCCGCCTCAACTCCTCGGCGACGACAAGCCGACTTCCCTTGCCCTGCGGTGCGCCCACCGGCTCATGGATTTCGGGGTCGAACGCTTCCCCCACCGTCGGGATCAGGGCCAGACCTTCTGCCTCAAGGGCCTTGAGCAGCTGTTCGCGTGTGTTGAGCATCCCTGAGTAGAGAAGCTTCTCGGTCTCCGATTCGGGTTCGACCCGGAGAGCCGCATCGAAGCTGTCGAGCACGGGCGTGAGACCGACCACGATCCTTTCGGCAGCCCGGTCGAGGGTCGCTTCCGACTCGCGGGCGACCCTCTTCCTGAAGTTGTCGAAGTCAGCGGCGACCCGACGCAGGTCGTCGAGATGCGAGGCCGCCTCATCGCGAGCGGCCTGGAGCTCGGCGACAAGGGTCTCGATGTCCTCCTCGATGACCTCGCCTTCCGCGATCGCGTCGTTTGACGGCTGATCGTCTGCGGTGCGTGGATCAGTCATCCTCGTCAACGATCTCCGCCTCCACGATCTCATCGTCATCGGCTTCAGCCTGACCCGAGGCGGTCTGCTGGGAGGAAGCCGCTTCCTGATAGAGACGGGTGGCCATCGCCTGGCTGGCCGATATCAGGGCGTCCATCTTGGCCCGGACATCGGCACTCGACGACTCGGAACTGGCGAGAGTCTCCTTGAGGTCGGTCACCGCGGCGTCGACCGAGGACTTCTCCTCTTCGCTCATCCGCTCACCATGCTCTTCGATCAACTTCTCGGTCTGATTGAGCAGCTGATCGGCCTGGTTCCGTGTCTCGACTTCCTCACGACGACGGGCATCCTCCTCGGCGTAGGCCTCGGCGTCTTTGACCATCTGATCGATCTTGTCCTTCGGCAGCGCGGTGCCACCGGTGATCGTCATCTTCTGCTCTTTGTTGGTGGCCAGGTCCTTGGCAAAGACATGGACGATGCCGTTGGCGTCGATGTCGAAAGTGACCTCGATCTGGGGCACACCCATCGGAGCCGGCGGTATCCCGGTGAGACTGAACCGACCCAGGCTGACATTGTCGGCAGCCATAGCGCGCTCACCCTGAAGGACGACGATCTCGACCTCAGGCTGATTGGGGGCAGCGGTGGTGAAGATCTCGGAGCGCTTGGTCGGGATGGTGGTATTGCGCTCGATCATCCGGGTCATCACCCCACCCTTGGTTTCGATCCCGAGACTCAGCGGGGTCACGTCGAGAAGCAGGATGTCCTTGACATCGCCCTTGAGCACGCCGGCCTGGATGGCAGCGCCTGCGGCCACCACCTCGTCGGGGTTCACACCCTTGTGCGGGTCCTTCCCGGTGATCTCCTTGACCAGTTCCTGAACCGCCGGCATTCGGGTCGACCCACCGACCAGGACAACATGGTCGATGTCGGACATCTTCAGCCCGGAGTCCTTGATCGCCTGCTCGAATGGACGACGGGTCCGCTCGAGGAGATCCTCGGTCAGCTTCTGGAACTCGGAGCGGGTCAGCTTCACCTGGAGGTGGAGCGGCCCGGCGTTGGTGGCGGTGATGAAGGGGAGGTTGACCTCCGTCTCCGGTACGGATGAGAGCTCGATCTTGGCCTTCTCAGCCGCCTCCTTGAGACGCTGCATGGCCATCCGGTCGGTGCTCAGGTCGACACCGTGATCGTTCTTGAACCCGGTGACCAGCCAGTCGATGATCTTCTCGTCCCAGTCGTCACCACCGAGGTTGGTGTCACCTGAGGTGGACTTGACCTCGAACACGCCATCGCCGATCTCGAGCACCGAGACGTCGAAAGTGCCGCCACCTAGGTCGAAGACGAGGATGGTCTGATCGGAGGCTTCCTTGTCGAGACCATACGCAAGCGAGGCCGCGGTGGGCTCGTTGATGATGCGGAGGACGTTGAGACCGGCGATCTGGCCGGCTTCCTTGGTCGCCTGCCGCTGGGCATCGTTGAAATAGGCGGGAACGGTGATCACCGCATCGGTGACGGTGTCCCCGAGGAAAGCCTCGGCGTCCCGCTTCAACTTCATGAGGATGCGGGCCGAGATCTCCTGGGCGGTGTACTTCTTCCCATCGACCTCGACGGTCCAATCCGTGCCCATATGCCGCTTGACCGAACGGATGGTGTGGTCGGGGTTGGTGATCGCCTGACGCTTGGCGACTTCACCGACGAGAACCTCACCGTCCTTGAAAGAGACAATGGACGGGGTAGTGCGCCCGCCCTCTGCGTTATTGATGATTGTCGGCTCGCCACCCTCCAGAACAGCGATGACACTGTTGGTGGTGCCGAGGTCGATTCCTACGGCTCTAGCCATGATTTCGGTTGTCCTTTCGGATCAAGAATTGAGTGTCCACGGATTCTACAACTTGAGTCATGTTGTATCAACTCTGAACCCAGGGTTCTAGAGCCCGGTAGGCGGGATGTAGAACCCAGGGTTTGTGGGATTTACGACCCGAGGCTGTTGATGAATGCGACCAGGTCGTCGATTTCGGCGGAGGTGAGTTCCTCACCGAAGGTGGTCGGCATTTGGATGTCCTCGAAGCCGAGGACGATCTGGGCGGCCGGGTCGATGATGGAGCGTCGCAGATACTCGTTGTCGGCGACCACGAAGTCACCTGTGGTCAGAGGGCGTTGGGCCCCGGCCAGACCCTTGAAGGTCGGGGCCGCTCCGGTCTGCCCGTCGACGGTATGACAGAAGAGACAACCGGCCTGGGATACCAGGACCTCACCGCGGGCGGCGGCATCCGGGTCGAATTCCACCCCGTTGTCCGGTTCCTGGGGATCCTGGGCACCGGTACCGCCCACCAGTGACAGGGTCCAACCCAGCGCGGCGACGACCACGAGTGCGACAAGTGCTTCAGCCCAGTTCTTCATGTCGACCAGACGCTAACCAAAGATTCGACCAGACCGGCGGCTGCGGCCCGCACGATGTCGATCACCTCGCGGTATCCCTCGTCGGGACCGCCCCAGGGGTCGGGCACCTCATCCTCCTCGGAACGTGGGTCATAGGTGCGGAACAGTCGGACCTTCGCTTTCGCTTCGAGGTTGGGGGCGAGGGCGAGGACATCCCGCTGGTTGACCCGGTCCATCACCAGGATGATGTCGAACCGCTCGAAGTCCGCCGCCGTGAACCGGCGGGCCCGGCCGTCAATGTGGAGACCCACCCGGGCGCCGGCGGCAACCGATTGGGGATGCGGGGGCTCTCCTATGTGCCACGACCCGGTTCCTGCCGAGTCGACCTCGACCGCCAGACCGACCATGGCAGCCTCTTCACGGATGGCCGCCTCGGCGGCGGGGGACCGACAGATGTTCCCGGCACACACGGTGAGGATCCTCATTCGGTACTCCTTGTGGCTCCGGCGATTCGGGACAAAGCCAGTTCGATGTAGCTCGGGTCGGTGTCGAATCCGACATAGTGACGACCCGTCTCCACTGCGGCGACCGCCGTGGATCCGGACCCGATGAAGGGGTCGAGGACGAGGTCATCCCGGTACGTGTAAAGCTCGATAAGACGTCGGGGGAGGGCTACCGGGAATGGGGCGGGATGACCCACCTTCCGGGCACTCTCCGGTGGAATCTCCCAGACATCGAGGGTCGCCTCGAGGAATTCCTCCGTGGCGATGGTGGCCTCCGACGGCAATCCCTTCTCACGACGCTGCGCCGGTTTGATGGCACGATCGAACCTGCCTTTGGAGGCGACGACGACCCGCTCGGTCACATCCCGTAGGACCGGATTCTGTGGCGACAGGTATGACCCCCAGGCGCAGCTGCCACCGGCCCCCTTCGCCTTCTGCCAGATGATTTCCCCGCGTAGGAGCATGCCGAGATCGTCCTGGAGGATCCGGATCACATCGGCCGACAGCGATCGGTACGGCTTGCGTCCCAGATTGGCCACATTGACGGCCACCCTTCCCCCCGGTTCGAGTTTGGTCACGCACACGGAAAGAACATCCCGCAGCATCTCCAGGTACTCGACGTAGCTGGCGGGGACGTGTCCCGCCGTCATGTCTGTCTCGTACTCCTTGCCCACGAAGTAGGGAGGTGAGGTGACGACCAATGCCACCGAGTTGTCCGCGACCTGGCCCTCGGTCATGTTGCGGGCATCACCGCAGAAGAGCCGGTCGATCGCCGCAGGCGGGTTGATCCGGTCGTCGGTCGAAATAGCCGGTGGGGTGAAGCGCGAATAGAACGGGTCCGAGTCGTGGGATTCCCGTTTGCCTGACCCGAAGTCAGTCGTGACCGTCGCCAGCCGTGAACGCGCCATCGGAGAGAAGTTACCGCCTCCGCCCTGATGTGCCGTGGACTCTCATAACCGCGACAATGAGCCACACAGATGCAGATCGACATCGCCGCCGACCGACCCCGTGTCGAGGTGACCCTCAACGACGGATCCACCGCCATCCTCTCGCCCCTGGTTCCGAGCGACCGTGTCTACCTGGAATCGGGGTTCGAGGAGATGTCGGAGGCGAGCCGGTTCGCCAGATTCGGCCAGGGTCGCCACCGACTCAGCGACAAGGAATGGGCCTATCTGGCCGAGGTCGATCAGGTCAACCATGTCGCCTGGGCGGCTGCAGTTGATGGTGAGGGTGCGGCCGTGGCCAGATACATCCGGATGAGCGGTAGCGATTGTGCCGAGGTCGCCGTGACGGTTCTCGAACCGTTCCAGGAGCGGGGGCTGGCCACGACTCTGCTTCTGGCTCTCCTTGCCGTGGCGCGGGCCGATGGCGTGCCCGAGTTCTGTTTCGAAGTGGTCCCGTCTAACCAACGCGTCCTCGAGATGCTCAGCGGACTCCCCGCCGAGTTCTCCGAGGATGGCGGACTGGTGGAAGCCCGGATCGCGATCGACGACAGCATCACCGTCCCGATGGAGGACCGGCTTCTCGAAATTATGGAGATGGTCAGGGCGGACCTGGGGGGCTGATCCGCCCCCCGGCCTTACTCCTTCTCCTCGAGATCCAACGACAACGAGTTCACGCAATAGCGCAGACCCGTGGGTTGGGGCCCGTCCTCGAAAACATGTCCGAGATGGCCCCCGAAGTTTTCGCATCGGACCTCGGTCCGGCGCTTCCCGTCGGTGTGATCGGCTCGTTCCTCGATCATCTCGGGGTCCATCGGTTTGTAGACGCTCGGCCACCCCGAACCCGAGTCGTATTTCGTGTCGCTGTCGAAAAGGGCGGTCCCGCAACCGCCACAGCGGTAGGTCCCCTTCTTCTTGGTGTCGACATACTCACCGGTGAAGGCCCGCTCGGTTCCACCTTCCCGCAGGACGTGGTACCGCTCGGGACTCAGCTGCTTACGCCAATCGATATGTTGAGTCATCTGCGTTCCCTCTCTCTCACATGCTCCTCAAGTCGCTCGAGGAAGACTTCCTGTGCCGGATTGAGCATCCTCCGCGCCAGTTCCACCGTCACCCATACAACCCTATCGATCTCCGGGAACTGGCGACCGTACAGGGTGAAAGTCCCGGGATTCAGGGTGGCTGGGTCGAAGGCCGCTTCGACTGCCCAGGCCACGATCACCTTTCTCGACTTGAGCGTGGTCTCGCCGAGTGGAACCCATCCCACCGGGGAAATGTTCCATCCGGTCTCCTCCTCGAACTCCCTGAGGGCGGCAGTTTCGTCGGGTTCCCCGGGCATGACCTCGCCTTTGACCACCGACCAGGCACCGGCATCCTTGCGTGCGTAGTACGGCCCACCCGGGTGGGCGATCAGAACCTCGAGATCGGGTTCAAATCGATATGGGAGAAGACCCGCGGATCTCACAGGCTCCGACATTACGCTGGCCCGGTGACCACTTTGGCCACCTATCAGAACGCTGACCTGGTGACACTCGATTTCGACCCCGCACTCCAGTTGGGGCACAACGAAACCCTCGGGGTCGGCGTGAAACGGGTGGCGACCGAGCAGTTCCGATCGGCCGCGGCCGGTTTCTTCGAAGGCGAGGAGGCCTTCCCGACGGCGGTACACGAGATGCGGAAGGCGATGAAACGGGTTCGCGCCATTCTCAGGTTGGTGCGGGGTGAACTCGGCGAGAAGATCTTCCAGTACGAGAACCGCTACCTCGCCGACACGGCGGCCCTGGTTGCGGAACCGAGGGCTGCCACCGCGATGGTGCTGGCGGTCGAACTGATCCGTGGCCTCTACGGCGACTTCCTCAAAGAAGGGACCTTCGAAGAGCTTTCCAACCGGCTAGCAGTCCGGCGGGACACCATCCATCTCCGGGTGATGGAGGACCCCAACCTGGTGGCCCGGGTCGTCCGGAATCTGGAGAAAGCCTTCAACCGTTATCAGGCCTGGCCAACCGATCCGGATGCCTGGGAGGCATACGGGATGGGGATCAGGGACGAGTACGTGGCAATCGCCCCCGGCCTCCGCGCCACCTACACGAGAGGGCGGCGGGAGATGGTCATGGCCTACAGGGAGCCATCCGGTGCGAACTTCCATCAGTGGAGGAAGCGGGCGAAGTATCTGCGTCATCAGATGGAGTTTCTTGCCCCCCTCTGGCCGGAAGTGATTGTGGGTATGGCGATGACACTCGACCGTCTCGGTGGCCTCCTCGGGGAGGAACACGACCTTGCCGAACTCATCGACCTGCTCCGGGAACGTCCCGATCTGACCCCCGACCTGAGGGAGCGGTCGCTACTCCTTGCTCTGATCGGTCAGAGGAGATCCGAACTACGGCTCGCCGCCGAGATCCTCGGCAGACGGATCTACGCCGAGCATCCCACGCCATTCACCGACCGTTTCGGCGAGTACTGGGCGTCGCGTCAGCTCGCCCTCACCTCCCACCTCGACACCCTCACTGCGTACTAAATCCGCGTACTTAAGGTGCTCAGCCCTATGTGGCGCTCTCCCCGCGAAGAATCCCGCGTCGAACCCAGGTCCAAAGCCCGAGCATCGTCACCATGGTCAACGCCAGACCTACGTATTCGGGCGTATCGATCTGGTATCGCAAGTCCAGGACCGACTGGCCGGCAGGCACCTGAACTCTCGTCCGCCAGTCGGCGGTCGGAGTGGACTCAACGACGGCACCATTTACCCTGACCTGCCAGTGTGGTGACCAGGCGATGGCGACGTCGACGCTTGTCGATCTGTCACTCTCCACCATGTACATGAGATTGTCCGCCTCGACTTTGAGGGGTCTTGCGGAAGTCACGCCGTGGCCGGTGAGTCCCCAGGTTGGGTCACCATGCTGGGAAGGCAGGACTTCCAGTACGGCGAGCGGATCGGCTTCCCAGAGCACTCTGAACAGACCGGAGTCTTCGAGCTTCCTGGCCAGCTCCGGGGTGACGGTGACCACATGTGTCGTACCGAGTTCGATCAGGGCTTTGGAGGACTTCTCGGCCGACACCTCTGCCACATCATGGGCGACGCCGGGGCCACGCCCGGCCCTGGTGGTTTCCAGTCCGGTGCCGTTGAGCAGGTTCCTCCCCGACACCTGAGCCAACCACAGGTTGGGACTCTGCACACCGAGTGTCCCCCAATGATTGCCTTCCGGAACATAGGCAAACCTTCCGCTTTCGGGGACCGACGATCTAAGCACCCCGACCGCTTGATGAGCTTGAGGGATGGGATCGTCCTGTGGACGTGGATTGTCGAGACGTTCGGGTTGGATAGCAACGATGAGACCGAGGAGAAGGCAGCAAGCAACTACACCACGACGCGACAGTTGCGGTGGGTCATAGCGTGACCACACACGATCGATTGCCCATGCCAGGGGAAGGAGGAGGATGAGTCCGATCAGTCCCAGTGCCCGATGGTTTCTGAATGGCGCGACCAGCATGTTTCTCAGTGGTCCGGTCATGGCCAGCGCTTCCAGGCCAAGGTACGCCAGGGGAGTGATCCAAAGGAACCGGGCAGCGAAGTGCTTGGATCGCCCCAACCAGAGCAGTGAGACGGCGACAGCCACGCCGACCCCGACCGGATAGAGAAGCCTCCCTGAGAAGATCATCCCTAGTAGCTCGTGGACATGTATCGCCCCCCAGTAGGTCGGCACACCCGAAAGGTCACGATGGGCCAGGGCAGGAAACGCCCAGAAAGCGACCAGACCGAGAGCGGCAATCCCTGAGATGAGGACCCTCTTGACCACTGCCCAAGGGATCGGCCAGCCCGGGATGGTTACAACCGCGATCAGGGCTACGACCAGCATGCTGGAGACCGAAACCGGGCTGGTGATGGCGTGAAGGGCGAACAGAACCGCGGTGAGGACGATCCATCGCCGCCTGGCGTTATGGAGTACCCGGGCGAAACATCCCAATCCCAGTACCCATAGGACGGCCCCAGCCTGTTGTGTGACTAGACCGATTCCGAAGACGGCCTGAAAGCCGACGCCGAACATCGAAGACACCAGCGGCGTCAGCAGTGCTGCGATCCCGGCGACCCGGGGACGGAATCGCAGGGACCTGGCGAGAAAGGCCACAGAAGCGGGCAAAATGAGGAAGCTCAGGATGGTGACGGCAGTCAGTGCTGCTCCGTTGTCGAGCAACCCGGTCGTGAGAACGCGGACAATGGCCATCATCCACACGAAGCCGGGTCCGTAGAAGAGAAACAGGTCGGTTCCCAGATACATCCGGGGCGACCACCCATGGATTCGGCCGCCAGCTAGAAGTTGGTCGATCCCCACATCGGCGCGCACAACATGGAACATCACGTCCCCGCCGGCCACCGGTGCCAGTGTCCAGGCACCACGTGTCAGCCACGCAGTGGCGAGCGTGGCGAGACCAATGCCGAGCCACATTGCGCGGCGCGGGTTGATGTCGGAAGGAACCGTTGGAGGGTCCGACCTCCTGGTCGCCAATGTTGCGGTCATTCGGATCGACCGCCCTAAGGGATGTAAACGGGAAGACTTAGGACACGAAGTGCGCCCTGATTGACAGCGACCTAAAAAGTCCATTCGTCTTGAGTCTCGGTGTCCTGACCCTCCCAGGCGAAAGGTGTCCCATCCGGTTGGTCGAACGTGATGGTCAGCGTGAATACGTCGCCCTGTCTGGTGACGGAAACGACTTCTCGGACCAGGAGATCGCAGCGAAGTTGGTGGGTACATCCTGACTCGAAGAGGGCCTCACTGTCGTTGGGGTCGACCGGGGGATTCCACTCGATCAGTTGGTCATAGCTGCCGCCGTACATGGAGACTGCAGCCGGATAATGGCCATTCCTGAGGCGATCGAAGAACTCCACCAGGTATTCCTCTGCGTCTTGGTCGGTGAACACAAGGTTGGGCTCGGATGGCTCGATTGTCGTGGTGGTCGGACCGGGAGGAACAGTGGTTCCCTGACCGGGTGCGGTAGTCGGAGGGCATGGCTCATGTGCCGTTGTGGCGACTCCTTCGCTGATCGTCGATGTCGTGGTGGGAACCGGGCCGACCGGTGGGGCTTCCGTGGGAGGGATGGTGGTGGTGCCTTCTCCACAGGTGGTTGTCGAGACGGCACCGACCCCGGTTGTGTCGGTGGACACGCCCTGCCCGACCGAACTGCCGCTCTGACGGAAGAGGGTCAGTGGGATCAGGGCGATGACAGCGATGACGGTGACAGTGGCTGCGGCCATGAACCACGGGGACCGGGCGTTGGATTTGGCGGGAACCGATGTGAGTTTGAGCAGCCCCAACTGTCCGAAGTCGGGAGCCACCGGTGCGAGACGATCGAGCGTCTCGTAGGCATCACGGAACAGACGACCTTCAGATGCCATCGTGATACTCCTCACGAAGCACCTTGCGCAGGTTCCGCCTGGCGTCGTGCAGGTACCGTTTCACAGTCCCGTCGCGGACACCCATCAGGTCTGCCGCTTCGCTGACCGAACAATCCGCCCAGTAGACCAGGTAGGTCGCCGCCCTCTGTTGGGTGGGCAGACGGAGCACGACCTCGAGAACAGTGGTGTCGACTCCGGGATCTTCGACCTGTCCGATCTCCGCGGGCAGTTCGATCGGCTGGGTCCTCCGCGATCGGGATCTCGACTCGTTCAGCACCGCCCGGAACAGATAGGAGTCGGGACGGTCGAGACTGGTCAGTGATCTCTTGCTGAGTGTGCGGAGAACCACTGTTGAAACCACGTCCTCGGCGTGAGACGGACCGACCAGGGCCGAGGCATAGCGAATCAGAGCATCACGGTGCCGGTCGTAGATTTCGGCATCGCTCAACTCACCGGCGCGACGCTGGCTCATGGCTTGGGCATCCTTGAGATAACGCTGAGTGAGTCTGGTTGGTTGTGTCGGTGCGAAAAAGCCGGTCACGTTTCAATAGACGCACTAGCAGCGAATCCGGTTGTGTTGAGCCGGACAGTCCTACTTCTACTTTCTGGTTCCAAATACACTCGCCACGTGCCCAACCCGTGGGTGGCATCCCTTCTGTCTGCGATCCTGCCCGGAGCCGGTCATGTCTATGCCGGCGACCGCGTGCGTGGTCGGAGACTGATCATCATCGACCTGGTCCTGATCAGCCTCGTTGTGGTGGCGATCCTCTTCTTCAAAGCCGAGGTTCTCAAGGCGTCGCTGTCGTTGAGTGCGCTCAGTTTCGCAATGGTGGGGAACATCGCCCTGCTGGCATTTCGGGCGTGGGCCGCCTACGACGCCTACTACCTGACCCGCACCTCCGGCACCCGACCGGTCGCCGGTGGGATCGTCTTCGGACTCCTCGTCTTTGCGGTGGTGATGCTCCCGCATGTCGCATTGGGATATCTCAACGTGGCCCACTACGGCCTAATCGCAGACGAATCGGTCTTCGCTCCGCCGGCCACCACGACGACCACGGTTCCCGGCGGGACCACCCTCCCGGGAGACCCCGGTTCGACCACCACGACGCTCGGTGGGCCTGTCCTCTGGGACGGGCTGGAACGTCTCAACATCCTCCTGGTTGGCGCGGATGTGGGAGCAGGTCGTACAGGAATCCGGACCGACACTTTGATCCTGGTGTCCATCGACCCCCAGAGTGGTGACGCCGCCATGATCTCGTTGCCCCGCAACATGACTGCTTTCGAGCTTCCCGAAGGAATGGGTCGTTGGGAGAAGTTCCCCCAATTGATCAACGACCTGTGGTCGGTGGCCGAAGCCAATCCCGACCTGTTCCCCGGTGACGGGGAGCCGGGGCCACGGGCCTTGAAGGCGACCGTCGGTCACATGCTCGGGGTCGATGTCCACTACTACGCCATGGTGAGCCTGGATGGGTTCATCGGGATTGTCGATGCATTGGGCGGTGTCGACATCGACGTTCCCGCCCGGATCGTCGATGAGGAATATCCCCACGAGGATGGCGTGACCATCGAGACTGTGGTGATCGAGGCCGGTCGGCAGCACCTCAATGGGCACTACGCACTCGCCTACGCCCGCATCCGACGCCATTCCGACGATTTCGCCCGAATGAACCGACAGCGGTGCGTCCTCGGTGCGGTCCTCGAGCAGACCAACCCTCTTGAGGTTGTGGCCCGTTACGGATCGATCGCCGGTGTACTCCGCGAGAACCTGTTCACCGACATCCCACGGGATCGTCTTCGTGACTTCATCGACATCCTTCCCAACATGAGCACCGAAAAGATCGGTGCCATGCATGTCAACCGGGACTACGAAGTTGGACCGGGGGACCAGCGCGGGACGGTATACGACCTGGACCGCATCCTGGCTGATGCTCAGGCCCTCTTGGAGGACCCGACATCCGGAGCGGCGGCGGACCTCAGTTCTCAATGTGACTAGATAGGTCATAATGACCTGACTATTCTGGTCATATGGTTTCGGCCTCCGTATCTGACCTGAAAGCACGCCTGTCCCACTATCTGCGGATCGTCCGTCGTGGTGGCGAGGTTCAGGTGCTTGATCGGGGTGTGCCGGTCGCCAGGCTGGTGGCGCCGGTAGGAGCCGAGGAGGACTCCCGGCAGAGGCTGATCCAGGCCGGAGTGATTCGGCCAGCCGTTGAACCCTCGTCGGACATCCTGGCTTGGGAACCGATCGACGCCGACCTACTCGGCGCCCTCCTCGAAGACCGGGACGACCGCATTTGAAGTACTGGGACGCGTCGGCGCTTGTCGCGCTCATCGTCGGCGAGCCGACAGGTGTGGATCTCTTTCAACTGGTCGCCGATGATCCGCAGATCCTGACTTGGTCATGGACTCCGGTTGAGATCGCAAGTGCTATCGAACGAAGAGTGCGGGAGGGAAGTGTCGGAATCCAGGCGAGGCGGATGATGCTTGAGCGGCTTGGCGAACTGGCCTTGCGGTGGGACCTGGTCGACGACTCGGCTGTAGTGGCGCGGCGGGCCATGTCGTTGCTGGCACGTCACCCGCTCCGGGCCGCCGACAGCGGTCAACTCGGAGCGGCCCTGCTCATAGCCGACCAGGGATTCCCCAAACTCGAGTTCGTCTGTCTTGATCGAAACCTGGCCCTGGCAGCCGAGCGTGAAGGCCTCATGCCGGTGCCTGCCTATGACTGAGCTCAGAGCTGGCCCGGGTCGGTTCCCCCGGCGAGCCGTCTCAGGTAGGCCGGATCCTCATAGCGGGTGAGGAGGAAGGCATCAGCGTAGGAGGGCAGATCCGCACCCGCGACATGCCTGGCTACCAGATCACCGGCACCGGCGGAGACCATCACACCGAAACCCGAGAGACCGCACACCAGGTAGAGGCCTTCGGGGCCGGCCGGTCCGATGAGCGGACGGTTCTCCTCGGTCTTGCTGTAGTAGCCGCCATCGACGAATGCTTCGGGCAGTCGTTCGGAGTAGGCAGAGAGTCCCGGGACCATCGTGGTCAGACCCCGCAACACCACCTCCGGGTAGAGCGGGTCGTCGGGTAGTGGCCAGATGGGTTCCACGACTGCCTGGTGGTACTCCCACAGGCCGATGAAGTAAGAGGAGTCCTTACCTCCTTCCGGACGACCGTGGCAGTAGATCGGCATCTCACCGAGAAGGTCGGTCCTGCCTACCTCTTCCAGCCCTTCCCTTTCCTCCGGAGTCCAGGTGATCGTCTGCGGGTCGGACCAGATGATCATCGGCGCATCCCGTGGGATCACCGCCAGGTGGTCCCGAAAGGAGACCTTGAGATGGAGTTCGGAGAAGAGGGGGAGGTCGACATCGCTCAGGGCAGCGACCCTGCGGCTCATCGGACCGGCAGCCACCACGACGGTTCGCGTCGGGATCGTGGCGCCACTCTTGAGTGCGACGCCGGAGATGGCACCTTTCTCTGTCAGGATTCCGGCTACTTCGTCCGGGACCAAATCCACCCCGCGCTCCCGGGCGCGAGCCAGCATCCATCCCCCCAGCTGCTGGGCACTGAACCAGCCAGCGCGCCTTACATGCACCGCGCCGACCGCACCGTCGGTCAGGTACGGGAAGTGGGTGGTTATTTCATGGGTGGACATGATGTCCACTCCGTCAGCCGCCGGACCATAAGGAATTGGCCCCGGATGGGTCCGCAAGTCCCCGGCCCCGAACGACGAGGTCACCGCCGCCTGAGCGGTCATCGCCTCAAGACGGGAGGTGTCAGCGGTGACGAAGAGGTAGCCGCGGCGGGACAGTCCGAAGAAGTTCTGTGACTCCTCGGCGTACCGTTCGAGCAGGTCGATGGACCGGTTCATCAGCCCGACCATCGGGGCATCCGGCCACCAGTTCCGATAGCACTCGGTGGACTTGTCCGATGTGAGGCTCAGCGGTGGCCGCGGGTCGACGATCACCACCCTTTCGACCTCCTGTTGGATTGCCAGGTGGAAGGCGGTGGAAACCCCGGCGATGCCAGCGCCGATCACCACGACATCGGCACCCCCGGACACGATCAGTCTTCCAGGAAGGTGCGGACCCTTGCTGCGATTTGATCCGGATCGAAGCCGAATTGGGTGGAGAGGACCCGGTCGGGTGCCGACGCCCCGAACCGGTCGATCCCGATGCTGAGACCGTTCTCTCCGACGATCATCTCCCAACCGAAGGTAGCACCCGCCTCAATTGAGACCCTGGGAGCGGTTCCCAATACCTCAATCCGGTATTCCTCGGGTTGGGCGAAGAAGAGCTCCCAACAGGGGAGGGAGACGACACGTGCACTGATCCCTTCGGATTTGAGAATCTCCGCTGCGGCCAGGGTGGGTGCAACCTCGGATCCAGTGGCGATCAGGGTGACATCGTCACCATCGCGTCGCACGTATCCTCCGCGTGCCACCCCGCCTTCAACGGGTTCGAGGGTGGGAACCCCCTGTCTGGTCAAGACCAGCCCGACCGGTCCATCACTCCGGTTGAAGGCGAGCTCCCATGCCTGCCGCACCTCATGTGCGTCGGCGGGTCGTATCACCCAGAGTTGGGGCATCGCCCTGAGGGAGGCGAGATGCTCGATCGGTTGGTGTGTCGGCCCGTCCTCACCAAGGAAGATCGAGTCATGGGTCCACACCCAGATGGAAGGGGCGCCCATCAGGGCGCTGAGGCGGACCGCGGGACGCATGTAGTCGCTGAACACGAAGAAGGTCGCTCCGTACGGGCGGAGGCCACCGTGGATCGCCATCCCGTTGACGATCGCCCCCATGGCGTGCTCTCTGACCCCGAAGGGGATGTCCCGAGCGGAGCGGTCGGTTCTGGAGAACAGACGCCCCTTCTCGATTACGGTCGAGGTCGACCCGGCGAGATCGGCCGAGCCCCCGATGAACCCGGGTGCGACCTGTGCCATCTTCGAAAACAGCTTTCCGGTGGACGCTCGGGTGGCGATCTTCTCACCCATTTCGAACCCCGGGTCCTCGATCGTGATCGGACCCGGATTGTGCATGGCATTCCACAATTGCTTTGTCTCCGGATCGGCCGACTCGAGTCGGGCGCTCCACTCTTTGTGAGCGGCCCTGCCCCGCTCCATCGCACCGACCATGAACTCCCTGACACCGTCGGGCACGTAGAACGTCTCATCCACGGGGAAATCCATGGCCTCTTTGACCAGACGGATCTCATCTTCGCCCATGGGCTTGCCATGGATCTCGGCGGTACCACCCAGGTTGGGCGAACCATGGCCGATCACCGTTTGGCAGCTGATCAGGGTCGGCTTCTCCTCCTGGGCGATTGCCTCGGAGATTGCCTGGGCGATCGCCTCGCGGTCATGGCCGTCGACGGAAAGAGTCTTCCAACCGACCGCCTCGAAACGGGCGGGCACGTCCTCGCTGAAGGTGATGTCGGTGGATCCGTCGATAGTTATCCGGTTGTCGTCGTAGAGGTACACCAGCTTTCCCAACCCGAAGTGCCCGGCGATGGACGCGGCTTCCGAGCTGATGCCCTCCATCAGGTCGCCGTCGGAGACGAACCCAAAGGTCCGATGGCTGACCAGGGACTCACCAAGCCGGGCCCGCAGGTGCTCCTCGGCCAGTGCCATGCCGACACCGGTACCGAATCCCTGACCGAGGGGGCCAGTGGTGGTTTCGATCCCGAGGGACTGATCGATTTCCGGATGACCGGCGGTGTGCCCACCCCACTGTCTGAAGTTGCGGAGGTCTTCGATCGTCAACGGGAATCCGGAGAGATGGAGCAGGGAGTAGAGCAGCATCGACCCGTGGCCGTTGGAAAGGATGAACCGGTCCCGGTCCGGCCAGGTCGGATCACCGGGGTCAACCTTGAGGTAGCGGGACCAGAGCACCACGGCGATATCCGCCATGCCCATCGGCATCCCGGGATGGCCACTGTTCGCCTTCTGGACGGCGTCCATCGCCAAACCCTTGATTGTGTTGACCGTCAGCTGCTCGATGTTGTTGTTCGCCATCGGGTGGCGAGGGTAACGCCTCAGACCGGACGACAGACTTTGCAGGCGGCAAAACCGGCGCCGAGGGCTTCGGAGGCGCTGTGGAAGTCGACCACGTTCTCCGGGCGGGACCGGCGCAGGGCACCGCAGGTGGGGTGGCAGAAGATCCCGGTGCTCTTGTTGCCCTGAAGTCTGATGCCTCTTGCCGCCAGCGACTCCAGCCGGGTCGGCGCCGCCCCTTCCATTTCGAGGAGCTGCAGCTTCACCTCCGGGCCGATCAGGGAGTAATTGCCCATGTGACCATCGGACCGGACGACCCGGTGGCAGGGAATCATCAGCGGGATCGGGTTCCGTGCCAGAGCCGACCCGACCGCTCTCACCGCGGCAGGCTTGCCCAGTTCCTTCGCCAGCCACCCGTAGGGGCGGACCTCTCCACGCGGGATTCGGGTTGCCGTCTGGAGCACCGAGGACTGGAAGGGGGTGAGGATGCGGAGATCGACAGGCACCTTTCCGGGTCGTCCTGCTTCGATCGCCTCAGGAATGTGACGACCCCACGCCCGGGGGGCTTCCCCCCGGATCAGCATCCTCCCCGTGTCACGGGTGAACCGTTCGAAGAATCCGTCGTCGATGAGGCCGAGGTAGGAGACACCCTCAGGATTGAAGGCGACTGCGACCTCCCCGATCGGCGAGGCGAACATGTCGTAGCCGTCGGCCAGACCGGTGCCGAGAGCTACCGCTTCGTCGAGATGGGGTGGTGCCTCGCTGCCGAGGCTGGCGAGTTGCTGTTCGAGATTCATGACTCTTCCTCCATGATGGTTCGGAGATGGCTCAGACCACGATGGATGTCGGCCTTGACCGTCCCTGAGGCGCGTCCGGTGACCTCACTGATCTCCTCGATACCCATGCCGACCACGTGTCTGAGCACGACCGCGATCCGCTGGTTCCGGGTGAGTGCCGAGAACCTGCGATCCCAGACCATGGTGTCGACCGGTTCGGGGTCGTCGAGTGACCGGTCCACGTCGACGACCGGTGTCGGTCTCCGGGTCCGGTCCCTGAGGTGGTTCCGGCCAAGGTTGAGGGCGATGGTCCATACCCAGGGTTCCAGCTTGAGACTGGCGACCCGGTCCGGCTCGTAATCGGTGAGGGCCCGATACGCCCGGATCAGGGTCTCCTGGGTGAGGTCCTCCGCCTCCTGGGGGTCTCCGGTCATCCGACGCAGACCCGAGTAGAGACGTGCCCCCATCATCTCCACCACCTTGGGGAAGGTGGCGTCGAGATCGGTGATGAGTTGGTGATTCAGATCAGTCACGACAGGCATCCATCACCGGAGAGAACACCCGGGGAGGGGTTTCGGTTGCAGTGGTGGACACTAAACCCCGGTTCTGTGGGCTGTAGATCCCGCAGGGCGGGATGTAGAACCCTGGGTTTGCCGGGTACTGTTGACCCATGGACAACCTCGAGTCGATCCTGGCGAGGGCCGAAGAGAAGGTGGGGGGTGGGGGAGGTCTGGAGGGCACCGGATTCTGGTCGGCGGTAGAGAAGGTGAAGCGGAGTCCTGAACTTGCCGACCGGTACGGGGCACGAATCGCGTCCATCGACGAGCGCGCCTTTCGCAATTGGGCGATGATGATCGTCCCGATCGTTCCCGGAACCGTCCTCGCCATCGCCATAACCATTCTCGGGTTCGCGCTGATCGCACGCGCCTACTGGCTCGAAGGACTGGTCGCTGTCCTCGTCTTCTATGTCGGGTTCGGGTTCGTGCTGATCGCCACCCACGGGCTGGCCCATCTCGTCGTGGGACGGATGATGGGAATCGAATTCACCTCCTGGTTCGTGGGAACGGTCCGCCGCCCGCAACCGGGTGTCAAGATCGACTACCAGAGCTATCTCAAGGCACCGGCACGAAACCGGGCATGGATGCACGCATCCGGTGCCGTTGTCACCAAGCTCCTCCCGTTCGCCCTGGTCGGGGCTGCGGTGGCGGCGGGGCTACCGATGTGGGCCCGCTGGACGCTTGTGGGGATCGGGGTCGTCCAGATCCTCACCGACATCATCTGGTCGACCCGTGCCTCGGACTGGAAGAAGTACCGGCGGGAGATGTCACACGTCTAGATGCCCTGATCGCCCAGACTGATCGAGCCGTCGGTGCGATGCATCTCCTCGTGGGTGATCACAAGCTCGGTGAACCACTCATCGTCGTCGACATCCATGGCGATGAGATGACGGGACAACGGTCCATTGGCCCGGTCGAAGGAGCGCGCCTTGTCGATCAGTGCCCGCGCCTGGTCGTCGATTCTCGTGTGTTGGGCGAGGTGCTCCTCCCAACTGTGGATCTCGAACAGCTCGGTGACCCGGTGTGGCTCGCTGGCATTGCGCATCAGCCGCCACCGGTATGCCCCGGTGGTGAGACGGATCAGACGTAGCTGATTCATCAGTCGGGCGAACTCGACGAAGTCCTCCTCGTTGATGATCCAGGTGTTGAGAACGATCACCGGTCCGCCTTTCACCAGGGTTGCGACGTGTGGTTCGCCGGGTTCCATCGTGAAGCCCGGGGACTCGATGTCGTCGATCCGGGGGATTTCGAAACGGGGGGCGAGGAGCCCGAGAGCGATCGATCCGGCGGAGAAGGCGATGAACGCCGAAGGGGTGCCGATGGCGTCGGCAACCATCCCCGACAGGATCGACCCGAGCGGGATGGTCCCCGCCCAGGCCAGTGTGTACAAGGACATCGCCCGGCCCCGAATCCACTCGGGGGCGATCAACTGGGCGGTCGCCTGGATCGTCGACATGGTGAGGAGGAAGAAGATCCCCGTGAAGAACATGGAAACGCCCGCCCAGAAAGCGTTCGGGGCGAGGCCGACTCCGACCCCTGCCAATCCGAAGAGAGTCATGGTGGCCGGCACGGTGTTGCCCGTGGACCGTCCCATCAGGCGGGGACGGATGACCGCCCCGAGGAGGGCTCCGGCACCCATGGCACCCAGGACGACACCGAACGTGCTGGCGTCTCCGCCAAGAAACTGGGTGTGGGTCGGGATCAGTGCTTGAACCACCGACGAGGTGATGGCGAAGATGGCCACCAGGATCAGCAGGCGTCGGAACGGTGGGGTGAACCGGGCATAGCGGATCCCGGTCGATGCAGCCGACACCCATGAGCTGTCCTGCCGGGGTCTGATCACGAGGCTCGGGCTGATATAGAAGAGGACGGCGATCACCGCCAGGTAGGAAACTGAGTTGATGCCGAATCCCCAGGCCGCGCCCAGAGCCCCCACCACAAGACCCCCGAGGGCCGGACCGATCGCCCGGGCCACATTGAATCCGGCCGCTTGCATGGCCACTGCCGAAGCCAGATGCTCACGGGGGACCAGTTCCGGCATGAGGGACTGCCAGGCGGGGAGGTTGAGGGCTGCGCCGGTGCCGAGGATGAGGCCGAGGGCGACCAGTCGGATCGGGGTCATCAGTTCAAAATGGGTGAGGAGTGCCATGGCGAGGGCGGAGAAGGCCATAGTCGCCTGGGCGATCCGCATGATCGTGGCCCGGTTGAACATGTCGGCCAGGACCCCCGAGATCACCGAGAAGAAGAGGAGCGGGATGAACCCGGATGCAACCATCAGACCGACCCAGGCGCTGGACCCGGTCAGTTCCAGCATCAACCAGGAGCCTGCCACCGACTGGATGAATCCGCCGGTGGCCGAGAGGATCGTGGCCAGCCAGAGCAAGCGGAAGCTAGGTGACTGGAGCGGTGCCAGAGCGTTCGACATCGCCTAGCTGCGGGATGCCAGGGTTCGTTTGCGCTCCGCGGTGTAGGTCCACCACGGGACAGCCGGTCCACCTTCCATGAAACGGACCGCGGAGATGAAGGCGTCGAGGACACATGGATCGTGTCGCATCCCGGTGCTCAGATTGAGCCGGTCATAGAGCTCATACGGATCCTGTCCAACAAGATCGTCGGGCCGGTCGACCCCGATCGCTCGCAGGTCAGCGGCGACCGCTTTCCCGATGTTGGGGATGTCCTCCAGACGATCGGTCCGTCTCTCGGAAGGAGATTGCATAGGAGCGATTCTAGTTCAGATGCCTGGCCGTCGATCCGGCGTTCAGAGGCTCCGGAGCCGACCGGTACGGCAAAGAACGCTGGTCGCGGTACCTTTGGAGGGTGCTCAGGGAGACCGCCTATTTCGTACAGAACCAGACCGGGCCGGGTGTCCTGCTCCTCCATTCGCTCTGGGGTCTGACCCCGTCGGTGAAGAAGTTGGCCGACGATCTGGCGGACCGCGGATACACGGTTCTGGTACCTGACCTCAACTTCGGGGAACTCCCCGGTTCCGAGAGGGACGCCCTCGACCATCTTGCCGCGGCCAGCCCCGACCGTCTCGCCTCCCTTGTCATATCTTCGGCAAGTCTCCTCTACGAGAAGTCGGCCGAAGGCCCCATCGGGATTGTCGGTTTCGGCATGGGTGGTTCACTTGGTCTGTGGGCCTCGGTGCGGATGCCTGACCTGATCAGTGCCGTGGTCTCCTTCTACGGGAGCCAGCAGATCGACTTCGCCGGGTCGAGGTCGTCGTATCTGATCCATCTCGCCGAGCAAGACGAGTACATCACCGACGACGAGGCGGTATTCATGGAGGCGACGATGGGACTCGAATCCCTACCGGTCGATGTGATCCGCTACGCCGGGACCAGACACGGGTTCGGTGACACCGAAGGGGACAACTTCGACCGGGAGACCTTCGATCTGGCGTGGGCGACGACCCTTACCTT
>CAYNSP010000011.1:0-25175 GCA_964400035.1 uncultured Acidimicrobiaceae bacterium
CGGCAGTGATGGTTAGTTCAGACATCAATACTCCTAACGGCTCTTCACGGCCTGTCGCAACGAGTCGACCTTGCGGGCTACCGAGCCGTCGATGACGGTGTCACCGACTCTGGCGACAACACCGCCGATCACGGAAGGGTCGACGATGACCTTGACTTCGACGGTCTTGCCGGTGGCGTCACCCAGTGCCTTGACCAGACGCTCCACGGTGGCATCGTCGAGCGGCACTGCGGTTCGCACTTCGGCGACTGCCTTGTCCCGTGAGGCAGCAGAGGCTTCGATGAACGACCTGGTGATGGTGGGGAGCTCGGAAGCGCGGCCCTGGCTGACAATCAGCTCAACCAGGCCCACGGTGAGGGATGAAGCCCTCCCACCGATGAGGTCGTCGATGATGCCCTGCTTGCGGTCGTAGGGAAGCTGCGGATCGGTCAGTGTCGACCGCAACTCGGCGTTGCCTTCGATCGCACGGGCGACCGTCTGCAACTCGGCCTCGACTCGTTCTAGCTGGCCCTCGGCCTTGGCCAGTTCGAAGATGGCAGCGCCGTAACTCACGTGATTAGAGCCTTTCCAGGTCGGCCAGGTAACGGTCGATCAAGGCCCTGTGGGCGTCGGCATCGAGTGACTCGCCGACGATCTTGCCCGCCAGGTCGACGGAGATGTCTCCCACCTGGTTGCGGGCGTCTGCGAGAGCACGGGACAGCTCGCCTGCTGCCTCCTCACGTGCCTTGGCACGGATCTGCTCGGCATCTGCTTCGGCCTTGGCGATGATGTCGGCCCGGAGTTGTTCTCCGGCGACACGAGCTTCTTCGAGAAGCTGGTTGCCTTCGGACTTCGACTCGGCGAGCTGCTTCTTGTAGTCGGCGAGCAGACTCTCGGCCTCGACCTTGGCCTTCTCTGCGGCGGTGTATTCACCGGCAAGTGCGGCCTGACGCATGTCCATGGTCTCACTCAGCTTGGGCCAAACCCACTTGCGCACGAAGAAGAACAGAGCCGTGAAGACAATGATGCCTGCGATCAGCTCCGTCCAGTGCGGAAACAGAAGCTCCGCCGCATTTGCGTCTTCTGAGACGGCGACCACGAGAATCGTTCCTTCCAGCACGGTTCTCAGCCCGCTATGAAGAAGACAATGAGACCGATCAGAGCGAGTGCCTCTGACAGGGCCATACCGATGAACATGTTGGTCCGGAGCATTCCGGCCACTTCGGGCTGACGAGCCATCGCCTGCACTGCATTACCGGCGACGATGCCCACACCGATGCCCGGGCCGATGGCGGCGAGACCGTAGCCGATGGCGGCAAGACCGCTACCGACATCACCGGTCACCTGAGCCAGGATCGGCAGGCTCCCTACTATTAGTTCCATTTCCCTCGTTTCCTTTCTTGGTTTCGATCAGTGCGCCGGGTGCAACGAGCTCTCGATGTACACGGCGGACAACAGAGTGAAGATGTATGCCTGGAGGAACAGGATGAGCAGCTCCAGGGTCACGATGGCCATACCGAAGGCGAACCAAAGGGGACCGACAACGAAACCCTTGAAGAAGGAGATTTCGCCGATGACTCCGGAGTAGACGAAGAACACACCGGACCCCAGGAGCAGGGCAAGCATCGTGTGACCGGCCACCAGATTGGCGAATAGTCGAACCATAAGCGATAGGGGTCGAATGATGAGAGTCGAGACCACCTCGATCGGGCCGAGAATGATCTTCAGTGCCCATGGAACGCCGGGTGGCCAGATCATATGTCCGAGGTATGCGAACCCCTGCTTCTTGAAGCCCAAGAACACGAAGATGAACCACGTCAGGAGCGCAAGGAACATAGGGATCGCAAACCGGGACCCCACCGGGAACATAATGCCGGGAGTGATTCCGAAGTAGTTGCCTACCAGGATAAAGAGGAACAAGGAGAGAAGATACGGGGCGTACTTCTCCCCCGCAGGGCCGATGATCCCGACCGCAATGTCCTTGCGGATCAGATTCACCAGACCTTCGACGGCCATCCCGAACTTCGTGGGAACAAGGCGGGGTTGGCGGTAGGCGAAGTAGAGAAGACCCATAGCAACGACCCCGGCAAGGATGATGTAGATGACGACCCGACTGACCGTCCCAAAGAGGTATGGGAGTTCGAAGAGTTCGAGGATGCTCCCCGGTACACATAGGGCTTGCTCTGTCGGCTCACAGGAGAAGCCGAGGATCATTCCGTCCACTCAAGTTCCTTTTCTCGTCCTTTGGACACTGCCACTGCCTCCGCTCCGATCAGTACCAGATACGCGATCACCGCAGTGATCCCGAAGGCAATCCGGTCGATTGGCACCAGACTCGCCACAATCAAGAGAGTGACAGTCAGCAAGGCCAACCTGAGGAAGAAGCCGATCAGGGCGGCGGCATGATAAGCCGCGAGGCTCATCCGAGCAGAAATCGAGAGTATGTATCCGGCCAACAAGAAGTTGACGATCACCGCTACCAGCCCGATTGCGGAGCTCCACGCACCATCCCAGCCACGCGTAATCCAGAAGAGTGCGATGAGGGCCGGACCGACGTAGATCGCCCTGCGCACGATGTGCCAGGCGAGGATGGCCTCGATGTCGACCGGCTGTGGTGTCGTCACTTGTAGTCCTCGTTGGTGGCCTTGATGTAGTACCAGAGCTTCACGAAAGCGGAGATCGAACCAAGCACGATTCCGGTCACAACAAGCCAGGGCTTGGTGCCGAGCCAATGGTCGAGGAGAAGGCCCAGAAGAAGACCGGCGATCACTGAACTAGCGAACGATCCGGCTTGGTGCCAACCGTCGTTGACTGCAGATGCGACATGAGAGGTCGGAGAATCTTGCTTCACATTGCGACTTTGTGAATTACTTCACAAGGGTATTGGAGGGTGGCTCCTAGGCCAAATCGTTCCCCAGACCTTAGCGAATCCTAAAACCCAGGGTTCTACAGCCCGCCTAACGGGTTCTACAGCCCCCAGAATGGCGAGCTGGGCTACACCCAGGGCGGAGGGAGAGCCATGGCAAGCACCGACCCGTGGTCAAAGGTGGTGATCGCGGTGGGCTCCGGGCCCTCATGTAGCAGCCTGTCGGGGACGGCCCGATCCCCGAGGAGAGTCCGGAGCATGTCAACGGTGGCTCCCCCATGGGTCACTGCCACGACGGTCCCTTCGGCGCCGGCCATCTCCCCGGCATACTCGAGCATCCGGTCCCCGACCTGTCGGGACGTGAACCCGTTCTCCGGCTGATAGTCGCGATCTGCGTTCGACCGATCCCACTCGGCATCGAACTGCTCACGCGGAATGGTGGCGTCCCAATCGACCCTTTCCCGGAGACGGGCGTCCGGCACCACGACCAGGCCGAGTCGCTCCCCGATGATTTCAGCGGTTTCGTAGGCCCGCTGCGCCGGACTGGAATAGAGAAAGCGAACGTCCTGACCTGTCAGATACTCGGCCACCTTCTCTGCGGCCTTTGCCTCGGCAAGGGTCAGGCCCGGATCGCCCGCCTGGATCCGCTTCCCGGCGTGCTGGACGAAATAGACCATTCCCATAGCGGGATTATCCCATCGGTACCCGTTTGCGGTAGAGCCCGGTTCGCCCGCCGGGAACGGATCACCCGTCCCAGCCGGGGATCGGGTAATCGCGCAGGAATTCACCGACCTCGCCCCGTACCCGACTGATCACGGTCTCGTCGCCCGACCCGGCCACTGCGACCACATCGTTCATCCATGCGGCGATCGAATCCATGTCCTCTTCCTTGAGCCCACGGGTGGTGACTGCTGCAGTCCCGAGCCGGATTCCCGATGGGTCGAAGGGCTTGCGGGGGTCGAAGGGGACGGTGTTGTAGTTGAGTTCGATGCCGGCCCGGTCGAGGGCCTGGGCAGCGGGTTTGCCCCCGACACCCTTTGAGGTGAGGTCTGCCAGTATCAGATGGTTGTCGGTGCCGCCCGTCACCAGGTCGAACCCCCGGGCGAGGAGAGCCTCTGCCAGGGCACGTGCGTTGGCCACGATCTGATGCGCGTAGGCGGAGAACTCCTTGGTGGCGGCCTCCTTGAGCGCGACGGCTATGGCGGCGGTGGTGTGGTTATGTGGCCCCCCCTGAAGACCGGGGAAGACTGCCCGGTCGATCGCCTTGGCATGTTCCTCGGTTGACATCAGCATCGCCCCGCGGGGCCCGCGGAGGGTCTTGTGGGTCGTGGTCGAGATGACCGCTGCATGTCCGACCGGAGACGGGTGGGCACCACCGGCGACCAGACCGGCAATGTGGGCGATGTCGGCCACCAGGACGGCACCGGCCTCTGCAGCAATCGCAGCGAATGCCGGAAAGTCGATGGTTCGTGGGATGGCAGTGCCACCACAGAAGATGAGCACCGGACGCTCGGCGAGGGCCAACTCACGCACCTCATCCATATCGATGCGTCCATCCTCCTTCCGGACTCCGTATTGGACCGGGGTGAACCACTTACCTGTCGCCGAAACGCCCCAACCGTGGGTCAGATGTCCACCTGCGGGTAGCGCCATCCCCATGACCTTGTCGCCGGGTGACGCGAGCGCCATGTAGACCGCCAGGTTGGCGGGAGATCCCGAATATGGCTGGACGTTGGCGTGTTCCACCCCGAACAGGGACTTCGCCCGTTCGATCGCCAGCATCTCCACCTGGTCGATGATCTGCTGACCCTCGTAGTACCGCTTGCCCGGATAACCCTCCGAGTACTTGTTGGTGAGCACGTTGGCGGTCGCGTCAATCACCGCACGGGACACATAGTTCTCGCTGGCAATGAGACGGATCGAGCCGTGCTGGCGACGACCCTCCTCTTCGATCAGCCGGGCGATCTCCGGATCGGCATCGGCAAGACGGGTGTACAGGGAGGAAGACTGGGTCATCCCTCAAGCGTAGAGGTTCGGGACGCGCCACACACCCGGGCGTCTCAGACGTCGGGTGTCACAGGACCCTGTCTGAGCACGACGGGCTTGAATCCGGTCACGTCCACCACCGTCGATGGTTCCCCGCCCGGGCTGGACCCTTCGAGGTAGTACACCGCATCCCCCAAGACCTCCCGCGCCTGGACGTGATCGAGGGCGTCGGGCCCGCCCGAGAGGTTGGCTGAGGTGACGGACATCGGCCCGGCCCGTTCCAGCAGTTCCAGGGCCACGGGGTGGTCGGGCATCCGGATCCCCACCGTCCTCTTGTTTCGATCACCCACCCAGTCGGACAGGATCACCCTGGCTGGAACGACCAGGGTCAGAGCTCCGGGCCAGTGAGCATCAGCCAGCCTTCTGGCACCCTCGCTCATCTCCCCGATCATCTCCGCCTGCTCACGGGTTCCCACCAGGATGCCTATCGGTTTCCAGACGGGTCGCCCTTTCAGTTCGTAAAGGCGGGCGACTGCATCCTCGTTGAGCGGGTCGACCCCGATTCCGTACACGGTGTCGGTGGGGAGACCCACCACTCCCCCGGACCGAACCACCTCGACCGCCCGGTCGATGCTCATCAGGGTTTGACCGCTACCACGTAGCGGTCGCGCCCGGTGAAGTCCTGTCTGACCACAGCCGGGAGTCGCTTGAACAGCATCGAGGCCGCTGGCCCCTGTGTCTCACCGATCTCAACGGCGACCACACCGCCGGGCCGGAGCCAGTCGGCCACGTTGGTCCCGATCCTCTCGATGACTTCGAGACCTGTCGGCCCTGCGATCAATGCCACCCGCGGCTCTCGTTGGACGTCTATGGGAAGCAGATCGAATTCGGATTCGGCCACATAGGGGGGATTGGCGACGACCAGGTCGACCTGTCCCATAAGACTGTCGGGCAGTGGATCGAAAAGGTCCCCGACCAGGAACGACACCGACTGGCCCGTCCGCTCCAGGTTCTCCCGGGCGACCGCGATGGCATCCTCGGAGATGTCAGTACCGAACACCGAGGCGGTCGGGTAACGCCGTTTCAGAGCCAACGCGAGGGCGCCCGAGCCGGTGCAAAGGTCGACGATGATATGCGGGTTTCGAACGATCCTGGAGGCGATTTCGTAGAGACCCTCTGTCTCCGCTCGCGGGATCAGGACACGTTCATCCACGATCAGATCGAGCGGACCGAAGGGAGCAGTGCCCTCCAGGTACTGAAGGGGTTCACCGTCGAGACGAAGCGCCACCAGTTCTTCGAGGGGTCGGTCCGGGGTGGCGACCGCCTGCAGGCGTTTCATCTCATGTGGGGGCAGAGGCGACACGATCGCTGCCAACCCTATTCACCCGAGGCGAGACGACGCGCCTGTTCCTCCGCGGCCAGTGCCTCAACGAACTCGTCGAGATCACCCTCGAGGATCTGATCGAGCCGTTTGATGGTCAGACCTATCCGATGGTCGGTGACCCGATTGTCCTTGTAGTTGTAAGTCCGGATCTTCTCGGAGCGGTCGCCCGTACCCACCTGACTCTTGCGCTCGCCTGACAGTTCGGCGTGGGCCTTGTCCTGTTCGGCTTGAAGCAGCCTCGCCCTGAGGATCCGGAAGGCCTTCTCCTTGTTCTGGAGCTGGCTCTTCTCATCCTGGACAGAGACCACCAGACCTGTCGGAACGTGGGTCAGCCGGACCGCCGAGTCGGTGGTGTTGACCGACTGCCCGCCCGGACCGGTGGACCGATAGACGTCGACCCTGACGTCGTTGGGATCGATCTGTACCTCGACCTCCTCGGCCTCGGGGAGGACCGCCACCGTCGCTGTCGAAGTGTGGATCCGCCCCTGCGACTCTGTCTTGGGTACCCGCTGCACACGATGGACCCCGCCTTCGTACTTGAAGCGGGAGTAGGCGCCCTGCCCCTTGACCGCCACGGTCACCTTGTCGTAACCCCCGGCTTCCGATGGCGAGGAATCGATAGGTTCGATCCTGAACCCGTGACGGTCGGCGTAGCGGGTGTACATGTGGAGCAGGTCACCGGCCCAGATGGCAGCCTCGTCCCCACCGGCGGCAGAACGGATTTCAACGATGACATCCTTGCTGTCATTCGGATCACCAGGTACCAGGGCCGCCCTGATCCGCTCCTCCAGCTCGTTGATCTCTTCTTCGAGATCGTCGGCGAGAGCAGCCATGTCAGCGTCTTCGTCCATCTCGCGGGCCTCGACCAGGTCCAGATTCGCCTGCCGCCACCGTCTGATATCTGCCACCAGTTCCCGATGGTCGGAGTGACGCTTCCCCAGATCAGCGAGTTTTCTCGGGTCGGAGAGGGTCTCGGGATCGGCCAGCTGGGCT
The DNA here is from genome assembly GCA_964400035.1 of uncultured Acidimicrobiaceae bacterium. Classification (GTDB taxonomy): domain Bacteria; phylum Actinomycetota; class Acidimicrobiia; order Spongiisociales; family ZC4RG35; genus ZC4RG35. The sequence continues at coordinate 7,209 of CAYNSP010000011.1, forward strand.
TCGACCTCATCGAACGCCTTCTCGATCTCGGCGAGCCTCTCCAGGAAACCGGGATCGCTCATGCTGGCTCGCCGGCCACCGAGGCACGTGCTGCCAGTGCTGACTCGGGGACCGGCCCCCGGGACAGAACTTCGGTGGCGACGTCATCATCGAGCGCAACCAGCAGACTGGCGATGGCGACCTCTATCTGGGTGTCGTCGGGCTGTGATGTGGTGAGCTTCTGGAGCCAGATCCCGGGCCTGGCGAGAACACGAGCTAGCACCGAATTGGGACGGGTACCCGACCAGCGGAGGACTTCATAGGAGAGGCCGGCCACGATCGGGATGCCGAGGATCCGTGATGCCACCAGGAATCCCCATCCTGGAACACCAAAGAAGGTGAACAGGATGATCGACCCGAGGACCACGACCAGAAGGAAGCTGGTCCCACATCTCGGATGCTCCGGTGGATACGCCGAGACCGAGGCGATGTCGAGTGGCTTGCCTGCCTCGTAGGCATGGATCGACATGTGTTCCGCCCCGTGATACTCGAACACCCTGGCGATGTCCTTTGACCGTCCGATCAGCCAGATGTAGCCGACGAACATGGTGAGTCGGACTGCGCCTTCGACCAGGTTGAAGACCAACCCCGAATCGCGGGAGACGGCACCGGCAGCCAGGGCCGGGAGCAACATGAATACGCCGGCGAAGAAGATGAAGGCGATCGCCATGGTCCACCCGATCTGGGTGTTGGTCAGCTCCTCTTCTTCTTCCTTGAGTGACTGCTGTGCGGACCAGGACAGGGCCTTGTAGCCGAGGGACAGCGACTCTCCGAGGACGAGGATTCCCCGGATCAAAGGGACCCGGGCAAGGGGCCTTCTCTCGGTGAGACGGGCAAGTTGCTCGCGTCTGGCCACGATCTGCCCATCAGGTCGACGCACCGCCACGGACCATGCCGATGGGGCGCGCATCATCACGCCTTCGAGAACTGCCTGACCACCGACCGTCTTGGTCGGATCTATCTCAGTTTGAGCTTGCGTCACCGGACTCTGCGTCACCGGCCTTGGTGAACGTGCTCTTGCCGTAGCGCTTCTGGAAGCGCTCGACACGACCACCGGAGTCGACCAGTTTCTGCTTGCCGGTGAAGAACGGGTGGCACTCGTTGCACAACTCGAGGTGCATGTCACCCGGCTTGGTGCTCCTCGTCTGGAAGGTGTTTCCACACGAGCAGGTCACGTTGGTGATTTCGTAGTTGGGGTGGGTTTCGGCTTTCACTTCTATGTCTCCGTAAATCAACCGCTGCTCTTGGCCACTTCGGCGAGGAACTCGGCGTTCGACTTGGTGGTCTTCAACCGGTCGATCAGAAGCTCCAGAGCGGCTCCAGGCTCGAGAGCCAGGAGCACTCTACGCAGTTTCCAAACCTGATTGAGCTCGGTCTGGTCGAACAGAAGCTCTTCCTTGCGAGTCCCGGAGGACTCGATGTTGACCGCCGGATAGATCCGCTTGTCGGCGAGCTTGCGGTCGAGGTGGAGCTCCATGTTTCCGGTGCCCTTGAACTCCTCGTAGATGACCTCGTCCATCTTGGAGCCGGTCTCGATGAGTGCGGTGGCCATGATGGTCAACGATCCACCCTCTTCGATATTCCGGGCGGCTCCGAAGAAGCGCTTCGGCGGATAGAGGGCCTGGGAGTCGACACCACCGGACAGGATTCGGCCCGATGCCGGGGTCGCCAGGTTGTGGGCACGGGCGAGTCGGGTGATCGAGTCGAGGACGATGACCACATCGGTTCCCATCTCGACCATCCGCTTGGCACGTTCGATGGCCAGTTCGGACACCTGGGTGTGCTCTTCGGCGGGACGGTCGAAGGTGGAGTAGATGACCTCACCTTTGACCGACCGCTGCATGTCGGTGACCTCTTCGGGGCGCTCGTCGACGAGGACGACCATCAGATAGCACTCGGGGTTGTTGATCGTGATCGACTTGGCGATCTCCTGGAGCACCGTGGTCTTTCCAGCCTTGGGCGGGGAGACGATCAGGCCACGCTGGCCCTTTCCGATGGGTGCGATCAGGTCGACGATGCGGGTCAGGATGTTGTTGGGCATCCCCTCGACCTCGAGACGGAGACGCTCATCGGGGAACAACGGGGTGAGATTCTCGAACTTGGGACGGTTCATCGCCTCGTCCGGATCCATCCCGTTGACCTTGTCGATGCGGACTACGGCAGGGAACTTCTCCTTGACTCTGGGCGGACGGATCGGTCCCGAGACGATGTCGCCTTTGCGGAGACGGAACTTGCGTACCTGGTTTGCCGAGACGTAGACGTCCTTTTCGCCGGAGGTGTAACCCGTGACTCTGAGGAAGCCGTAGCCCTCGGGCAGGATGTCGAGCAGTCCTTCGCGGATCTCGAGGTCGCCCTCAGGAATCATTTCCTCGTCGCGGCCACGGCCCTCACGATTGCGATTGCGGTTGCGGCTACGACGCCCGTCACGCATCTCGTCACGGTTCTCGTCGGTGCGGGGCATGGCCCGGGGAAGATCTACATCGGGCTCGGGGGTGGCGTCTTCATCTTCGACCACGCCGCCGGCTTCCATGAGGGCGGAGATCAGCTTGGACTTCTGTAGCCCGTCTGACTCGACACCGATGGATTCGGCGATGGTCTTGAGTTCCTCGATGGACTTGCTCTGGAGTTGAGCTCGTGTGGTCATGGGATCCTTTTGGATATGTCCCCATTGGGGAATCAACGGATCGGATGTACTACCGCGAACACGGCACAGGGAACCTGCTGGGTGCTGCGGGGGTTGCCACCAGGTTGTGGTGACTGCCGTAATCGTAGCCGGTAGTGGATTTAGCGCAAAGCTAGAACAATGATCGGATGATCCCGGCCAGGCTTGAAGGATTCGGATCGATCGTCAGGTACCTCTCCGGGAGGTGGGACAACCCGGCGAGTCGATCCGGTATCTCGGGGGTGATCCCGATTGCGGATTGGACCACCTCGGGGAATTTGGCGGGGTGGGCGGTCGCGACCACCACCTGCGGTCGTTCTGTCGGTGACTCTGTGGCGACTTTCCACGCGGTGGCGGTGTGCGGGTCGAGGATGTAAGCGTGTTCGGAGTAGACCTCACGGATGGTCGCCTCGATTGCTGAATCATCCACGGCCCCTGCGCTGAACTCTCCTCGGGCCCCGGCGGGTAACCGCTCCAGGTTCGAAGGCACCTGGATGTCCATCGCCGGCGCCGACGTTGCGACCACTTCACCCGGAGTCGCCGCGCCCCCGGCGAAGAAGTCGACCAGGTATCGGTTGGCGTTGGTGGCCACGGCGATGCCTTCTATCGGGGCACCCATCTGTTTTGCCATCCAGCACGAATAGGCGTTTCCGAAATTGCCGGTCGGGACCACAACGTCGAAGGGGCCGTCCATCCTGGTCGCGAGCGACAGGTAGTAACCGGTTTGGGCAGCAATCCGGGCCCAGTTGATCGAGTTGATTGCGAGGAGTCCGTCCATGCTGGCAAAGGCGTTCTTCACCAGCGCCTGGCAGTCATCGAAGGTACCGCGGACGGCTACGACCACAACACCGTCCTCGGTCACGGTGGTCATCTGGCGACGCTGCAAATCGGAGATCCGGCCCTCGGGATGGAGGATGACGATCGGGAGGATTCCCCGACAGGCCTCGATGGCGGCCGACCCGGTGTCCCCGCTCGTCGCACCGAGCACCACTCCCGTGGCGGCTTCACGTGCGAGCAGGCGAGCGAGCACCTGAAGAGCGTGGTCCTTGAATGACAGGGTCGGGCCATGAAACAGCTCGAAGACCATTCGGCCGCCAACCGGAACCAGGGCGGCAATGTCAGGGTGGTCGAACCGGGTAGCCGCCTCTGTTACGAGGTCCTGCGACGGTCCGGCACCGAACAGTTCCAGGACTCCGGCCACTGAATCCACGTAGGACCAGGATCGCCAGTCGCCGGGTAGCCCGGGAATGGTTTCGGGGATGTAGAGGCCTCCGTCCGGAGCAAGTCCGTCGACGAGCGCCTCTCTGAAGTCGACGGCCTCAACCCTGTCCCGGGTGGATATGTACCTCACGGGAGTCAAGGTTAAGGGGCGAACTAGAATCTCTGTCACACGCCCTCGTAGCTCAGGGGATAGAGCGCCGGCCTCCGGAGCCGGGTGCGCAGGTTCGAATCCTGCCGAGGGCGCCCACCAGTACCCGTTTCCAAGTCGGGCCGGTATCAGTCTTCGAGGGTCTTTTCGAAGAAGTGTTGTGCGAAGGGGTTGGCGTTGTAGCGGTCGATCTCCCGGTATCCGGCAGCCACATACATCGCCCTTGCCTCTGTGAGTGATCCGTTGGTGTCGAGGACCACCCGGGTACGACCCAAGCCCACCGCCTCCTCCTCCAGCCGGGACAGCAAGGCTTTCCCGAGTCCCCGACCGCGCCATCCGTCGTGGATCCACATCCGTTTGATCTCGGCGGTTTGCCCGTCGAGGCTCTGGACACCTCCGCAGCCGATCACATGGTCCCCGTCCTTGAGGACGAAAAAGATCCCGTTCGGATGTTTCATCGACTGTCGATCAGCGTGCGCCCCACCGGTCACCGGGTCAAAACCGAACCGTCGCTGCAACTCGCCGAAATAAGCCGCCAGCGCCTCCTGCGCCTCCGGTGAATCGGGGTCAACCGGGTCGAATTCCACCATCCGCTCATCCTAAGACCGTTTGCCCGCCCGGATTCCACGGGTATAGGCAGACAAATCGAAAGGAGTTCGAATGCAGTGCTCACATGGACCGTGTACCTGCCAGGTCACCTATGAAGGTGATGTGTGCAGTGAGGCCTGCCGCAACGCCATGGCGGCCACCGACGGCACCCAGTGCCCGTGTGGCCACGCCCTCTGCGCGGGGTCCCAGGGTCTCTACCAACCGGGCGGCGGCCAGGCCGTCGACCCGCTTCCCCCACCCCTCTAGGTCATAGCGCCGGGCGTATCTCCTCGTTCCAGAAGTCGAGGAATCCGCCCAAAGGGTCACCAATCTGGTGAAAGTAGATGTGGTCGATTCCGGCCTCCCTGGCCTCCTGAATGGATGCCAGTACCGGGTCGGGATCGGGTCCACAGATCACCGAGGACTCCACATCTGCGGGGGACACCATGGTCACCGCCTCTTCGAAGTTCTGAACGGTTCTCAAATCAGCAGCCAGTTGACCCGCCAGGGCGGTATTGGGCCAGATCCGGTGGGCTCGCTCCACCGCCTTGTCGCGGTCCGGGTCCCACGCGAGAGTCAGCTGACTCCAGATCGGACCTGAGCCCCCCTCGCTCCGGTAGGCGTCGATGACGTCAGTCTTGGTTCCCGTCGACCAGAGTCCGTCGCCAATTCGTGCCGCCGCCCGCGCCGCCATCTCTCCAAATGCGGACACGAGGATCGGGGGGATCACTTCAGGGAGGTCGAATATCCTGGCGTCCTCCACCGTGTAGTGCTCACCGCGGTGGGTGATGCTGTCCCCCGTCCACAGTTCACGGATCAGACCGATCGCCTCCTCCAGCATCGCTAGCCGCACCTCCGTGGGCGGCCATCTATCACCCAGGACATGCTCGTTGAGGTTCTCCCCGGTACCCACCCCCCAGGTGAAACGACCATCCAGCAGGGTCGCACTGGTGGCCACGGCGTGCGCATGAATGACTGGATGCATTCGAATAATCGGACAGGTGACCCCGACGCCAACGTGAATTCTCTCCGTGGCATTGGCGATCGCGCCGAGCATGGTCCAGACGAACGGGCTGTGCCCCTGCTCCTCGATCCATGGGTGGAAATGATCCGAGATCGAGACAAAATCGAAGCCGACCTCCTCGGCCGCCACGGCCGTCTGGATGAGGAGATCCGGGGGATGCTGCTCGCTTGAAAGGGTGAGACCGTATGAGACTTCGGACATCACCCCCTCTACCCCGTGTGCCGTTCGTGGAAACAGCCGATTGTTTCAACCATGCCACTGTGGGGTAATTCGGGACCATGTTGACTGTCCCAAAATCCTTTCACAGCCGTCTCGGAATAGTCTCGACCTTCCCTCCGACCCGGTGTGGTATCGGGAAGTTCAGCTGCTCCCTGATCAGTTCGCTGAACCGGGTGGCCCCCTGGCTGGAAACCCAGGTGGTTCGTCTGATCGAGCATCCGTCCGAACCCCCCGCCGGGGAGCCGGTGGTGATGGAGATCGATCCCAACAGTCCGGTCAGTATCAAGGCCGCAGCACGCTGTCTCAATCAATGCGACGCGGTGTCAATCCAGCATGAGTTCGGGATATTCGGTGGCGACGCCGGCGAGCCGGTGATCGATCTCCTCGATCATCTGGAGGTGCCGGCGGTTGTCACCCTCCACACCGTTGTCCCCGATCCGACGACGCACCAGCGGTGGATCATCGAACAACTGGCCGAGCGTGCCCGTCTGGTCACGCTGGCCGAGACCGCCCGCGACGTTCTCATCGACACATACGGAGTGGCGCCAAATCGGATCGGCATGATCCGCCACGGAAGCCTCTGGCGGTCATCCCCAACCAACCCGGCACCCAGGAAGAACCTGATCACCTGGGGCCTTCTCGGTCCCGGCAAAGGGATCGAGCGGGCAATCCGGAGCGTTGGGACCCTGATCCGCAAAGGTGTGCCGGTCCACTATCGGGTGGTAGGACGCACCCACCCGGCGGTGGCACGAAGAGAGGGTTTCGCCTACCGGCACAGCCTGGAGAAGCTGGTCTCCGAGCTCAACCTCGATGATGCCGTCGAGTTCGTCGACCGTTACCTGGAAGAGGACGAACTGGAAGACATGGTTCGGGAGTCTGACGTGGTGGTGGTCCCTTACGACAATCACGACCAGGCCTGTTCGGGTGTTGTCACTGAAGCACTCGGAAAGGGCCGGCCGGTAGTGGCCACCAGGTTCCCCTATGCGGTGGAAATGCTGGCGACCGGCGCCGGAATCGTCGTGGATCACGACAGCGGGGCAATGGCCGATGCCATCGGCGCACTGCTTACCGACCCCGACGTCTATGACGTAGCTGCGGCCGCCGCGGCGGAATGGTCGGACATCCTTCAGTGGGAGACAGTCGCCGGGCACTACGCTCGCACCTTCGAACGACTCACCTCCCGGCTTGCCTCCGCCTGACGAAGCCACCGGGGTAGGTACCCGACCGAGGGGAGGAAGGGTGGATCTGAACATTGTCCTCAGCTTGCAACCGGACGCGTCCCGCGTGGTTGCCCGACCTTTCCTCCCCGGTCCGCCCAGCTTTGCGCACGCCCCCAACCGTCTCCAGCATGTGCTCGATCGGGTCTTGGAGATGCCTGCCGAGGTGCGTATGAGGCTCCTCGACGAGACCCTCGCCAGGACGGGATCCCGGTTCGACGACATCGAATCGGTGTGGGCCAGTCACTTCGAGATGGGTGCGGTTCGTGAACCCCGATTGGGGGCGGTCGAAGACCCCATCGCGCGACGGCTCCTCGGTGCGCTACTGACACAGGCCTACGCCTATGAGGCGGTATCACTGACCAACCCCTCGATGGTTCCTTTCGGTGAACCCTCCGAGGGGAAACAGCCCTTTGTGGTGAGTGCCCGCGCCATTGGTGAGGGCCATATCTCCTCCATTGCCTTCATCACCGGAACGGTGGATTCCGCGGCCCGGATCGAACTGGATCGGCGCCACCCACATGCCTCCAACGGCCGGATCGATCAACCCGAATTCGACCGGGAGGAGTTTGCCGCGCAACTCGAGGACGTCGACATCGGGGGGACCTTGTCCCGGCGTGTGCTTGAACCGCTACCCGAGCGCTTCACCGCGCGGGACCTCCATACGGCGTTGTCCGGATTGACTGAAACCGATATCGAGCCGCTGGAGGCATTCGAGGCCACCCGAAGGGCTCTGTGGGTCGCGGCGTCGAACTACCGGGTCGAGTTCCGACGTGACCTGCCGATCTCCGAGCACCTGCTCTCCCCGGTCAGCCCCGTAGAGAGCAACGGGATGGAGGACGCACGATTCGTCCGATTCGTCGACGACGACGGCTCGGTCACCTATTACGCCACGTACACCGCCTACGACGGACGGGCGGTGCTACCCCAACTGATCCGAACCACCGACTTCCACGAGTTCGACGTCTCAACCCTTACCGGGCCGGCGGTCGCCCACCAGAAAGGAATGGCCCTGTTCCCACGTCGAATCGACGGCGACCTGGTGGCTCTCTCCCGTCACGACCAGGAGCGACTCCATGTCGCCCGTACGCGGGACATCAAGATCTGGTCAAATGCCGAGTTTGTGATCAGTCCCAGCTTCGGTTGGGAACTGGTCCAGATAGGAAACTGCGGTTCACCGATCGAGACCGAGGCGGGATGGCTGGTCTTCACCCACGGTGTCGGACCGATGCGTCGGTATGTGCTCGGGGCGGTGCTGTTGGACCTGGACGATCCGGCGCGCGTTCTCGGCAGGACCGCAGAGCCCCTCATCGAACCCGGCGACGAGGAGCTGAACGGATATGTGCCCGACGTGGTCTACTCCTGCGGAGGAATGCTCCATGGTGAGACGGTGATCCTCCCGTACGGCTATGCCGATTACGGGATCAGGATCGCCACGTTCCCTCTGGCCGGGATCCTCAACGCACTGGCGTGAGCATACGGTCTGCGGCCAGCCGGGCCTGAAGCGCACCGATCGCCGACAACGTCGACTCGGCACCAAGATTCTCGTTCCGACCGTGTGGGGTAAGACCGTCGGCACAGGCCCCGGTTTCCGGGTCATACAAAGCCACCCCGGTGTCGTTGTGCCCCGAGAACCAGGCGACAGCCCTCTCCAAAGGCTCCAGCCACATCGATCCGCCACCCACCATCATCGCCTCGAGGCAGGCATCAGCCATGGCCCACGCCTCCAGGGGCTGCTGGTCGAATGCCGGCCCGGACTGACCGGGTCGCCGACCGCCAACGGGGGTGAAGCTGAAACTGTCATTCCTGGTCTCCATGTCAACCAGCCAATCCAGAACGCGGAGTCCGTCCTGAATCATCCCGTCGTCGGCCAGCACCGCACCGGCAGCCAGGAACGCCTGGGGCAGCCTGGCGTTGTCGTAAGTCAGACGGGGTTCCGGCCACACCCAGGAGCCGACCGCTCCAGGCTGTGGCAACCGCTCACGGAGACGGCTGAGGAAGCCTTCGGTCTCCACCGTGAAGATGCCGGCAGCGTTGGCCCTGGCCGCGCCCAGGATGGAATAGCAGTTGGCACGGGAATAGCGCGACTCGAGATCGAGGCCGGCGTGGAATGCCGCCGCGGTGTCGGTATCGGTGTAGCCATTAGCGAGCGCCACCCCCAAGCCCCAGAGTGCCCGACCGTGGGCATCGTCCGAGCCCCTGACATCAGTCCACACGCCGGAATCCGACATTCTGTTGTGCCACCCGGAAGGGACCCGCCCCGAAGTCACGTACTTCAGGTACCTATCGATACTCGGTGGAGGTGCGTCATCGAACGGTCCCGACAGGATTACCAGGGCGCGTCCGTTGTCATCGGTGGTGTAGCCGTGCGAGACCCGGGGGTTCTCGAATTCGGCGTGCTCATACAGGCCCATCTCCCCGGTCATCGCTTCCAGATGGTCCCAACGGATAGATGGAGTCTCGTACATGGTCCTCTCAGTACCCCATGGGGCGTTCTCCAAACCCCCGAAGGTTTGCCCGGAGTCGCTATGGGGTATGCGACCGAAGTTCCCACAGAAAAGGAGTGATTATGGGATGGGCCGCAATTCTGTTGATCCTGGCGTTGGTGCTAGGCGGCGTTGGACTGTTCGTCGAGGCACTGCGTTGGGTTCTGATCATCGCTGTTGTGCTACTGCTCATCAGCGCGGTGATGGGCCGAGCCGGACGGAGAGTGTCCTGAAATGACCCGGCTCAAGATGCTGCTCGCCGGGGTGGCGGGGTACACCCTCGCCTACTTCCTCGACCCTGACCGGGGTGGAGCACGTCGGGCCCAACTGACCGACCAGGCGAAGTCGAAAGCCCGTGACGGCGCATCCGCCGTCGGCGCAAAGCTTCGTTATCAGACCGGTGTCGCCCGGGGCGCCATGCATCGCATGACCGAACCCCTCCGTCCCCAGAGGGATTTCGACGACGAGACTCTCATCCAGAAGGTGCGGAGCGAAGCCATCGGCCAGTGGCAGAGGACGGTACCCGAGGGCTCCAGCGGCGAAATCGCGGTCGATGCGAGCAACGGGACAGTCCGCCTTTCGGGGCACGTCGGACGCGAGAGCGATCGCGACCGCCTCCTCGATATGGTCCGGGAGGTGGCCGGGGTCGCCGGTCTCAAAGACAAGCTGACGGTCTCAAAGACAAGCTGACGGTCGGCTAGGTTCCGGCCTCGATCACCTGGACCCCCGGCTGAAATCGGCCGGGGGTCTATTACTTATGGAACTGCCCACGGCGAACCGCATCCGTGGTCCCGACATGGCCAGTTCCCCAAACTCCCATTGACGAAGCAGGAGTCGGTTGATCCGGTCGGTCTCGGGTCCGAACGAACCCCGCCGGTACTCGATGGTCATCAATAGTTCGTCCTCACTACTTGCGGTATCCACCGCCACCACCACATCACCCGACGGATCGCTCGCAGTTGCAGCGACCACCGTGTCCAATGCTTCTTCGACCCTGGACATGATCGTCCCGGCTACCGGCTCTGGCTGATCATCGAGCCAGGCCCGCAGTTCAGCGAGAAGTTCTGAGAAGTCGTCAACGGGAGCGCTCCTGGTGAAGTGACGTGGTCGCGACCCCACCGGGCGCAGAATGATCAGGGCGACATCATCACGATGATCCAGTTCGAGACAGTCCTTCAGGATGGCGTCGGCAAGAGCTTCCACACCCACGTCCAGATTCTTCTCGATAATCCCCCGCAGCCGCTCGATCCCGTCGTCGATGGTCTCGCTCCTGCGTTCGACCAGACCGTCGGTGTAGAGGACGAGGGTGTCTTCAGGACCGAGCCTGATCTCGGAAGTACGACGCCGGGTCTTCTGTTTGAGGAACCCGATCGGAGTGCCCTTGACCTCATAGAGGACCTCTACGTTGCCACCCCTGGCAACGATGGGCGGGAGGTGCCCCGCACTGGCCAACCGGACCACTCCGGTGGCAGGCTCCAGTTCGCCGAGAATGACGGTTGCACTGGAGGCGCCGGAGATGTGTCCGGTGAGTCCATCGAGGTTTGCCAGAGCCTCTCCGGGGGTACTCGCCGTGGCCACAGTGGCACGGAGCGCGCTCCGAAGCTGGCCCATGGTGGCGGCGGCCTCCACACCTCTGCCGACTACGTCCCCGACCACGGCCCCGACCCTGTGCTCGTCGATCATCCAAAGGTCGTACCAGTCACCACCGACCTCGACATCCCCAACCGCGGCCATGTAACGGACGGCCCGTTGCAGCCCCACCGAGAGAGCGATGGTGTCCCTGGGGAGGAGAGCGTGCTGGAACGCTCTCGATGCGAGACGCTCGTTCTCGGCGGCAGATGCGCGACCGAACGCATCACCGAGGAGCGGGACCATCCGGCTGAACAGTTCGACGTCCGGGCCAGGAGGTGGAAAATCGTTTCGGAGGAAGATCCCGACCACACCGTGAGCGTTTCGACCGGTGAACCTGAGGACCATCGCACCGCTTACGTCCGATTCGAGTCGCAAACGGGGATACCGCTCGGTCAGTTCGGCAGCACTCAAGACCAAAGGCCCGTCGTGGCTGTAGGCATCGGTGAGCACGGTGGACGTGGTCAATGGCACCAACTCATCCGGGATGTCGGTGCCGCCGGTGTCAAGCCGGTCGGTGATCACATGGACCCGCATCCTCGAGTTCCTGTCGATCAGACCGACCGCCACCAGTTCGGTGTCGAAGACCCGACCGAAGACTTCCAGAGCAGCTTCGGCCACGTCAGCGGTCTCCGGCGCCGCGGAGAGGGCCTCACTCAGAGATTCGAGAGCCTCCAGACCCCTACCACTCTCGATGATCTGACGGTTCGAAGCGTTGATCCTTCGCGCCGCCACCAGCGCTCCGGCGATAGTGAGGAGGCCCAACAGGACCAGGACTGCCACTTCACCGAAGAACCTGCTCCGCGATCCCGACAGGATCAGACTGCGGTCCTGTTCGACCACGATCGTCCACCGGGCGTCGTCCACCTTTGTGACTGCGAAGATCCGATCCGGGGCGCCCAGCACACCTGTACCTAATCCGCTGGTCTCGGCAGCAACCATCCCCTGGTTGACCGGTTCGGTCAAGGGACCGACGTGGCCGTCAACGATGATGACCTGACCTTCCTGGCCCAACACGTATATCTCGTATCTGGGTCGCACCAAACGTGGCACCTTGATATCGAACCGGTCGGCGCGCAGGGCACCCACCACAGCCCCGTTCACCCGGCCGTCGCTGGATGTGGGCACCGCGATGATCACCAGTACCTCCCCACTCAACTCACCGACCACCACGTCCCCCACCACCGGGACTCCCGAATCGAGGACATTGCGGACGAAGGCGCGATCAGAAAGATCAAGAGGCATTGCCTCTGAACTGGAGTGTGCTCTCATCACCCCGCCCCGGTCCACCCAACCGACACCCCCGCTGAATCCGAGTTGTTGAATCGCCGCGGCCTCAAGGAGAGGCGGCATGTTCTCGACCTCTTCATTGGCCATGGCAGGTATCTGAGCGACGGACTCGAGCACTGCGATCCGTGCCGCGAAGAACTGTTCGGTGGCCACCGCAGCCTCGACGGCGGTTTCTGCGATGAGATCCTGCTCCCTTGCTACCCGGTCCTCATATGACCTCCAGGCGAGGACACTCCCGATGGTGGCGAGGATCAGACTTGTGGCCACCGCAACCACCACGACTACTCCCCCGGGCGATAGAGCTTTCTCGACTTCACTCAGCCAATTCCCCGGACGGTGTTGGGTCACGCCACGAACCCTATCCGATGTCCGGGGGTGGCGTGCCGGTGCGGTTTGGTTTCGGGGTCTGGGTCATCGGGTACGCGGAGTCGTAACAACCCAGGAGGTAAGAGATGGGTGAAGTCATCCACACCGTCGACGTAGACGTCGACCTTCAGACCGCCTACAACCAGTGGACCCAGTTCGAGGAGTTCCCACGGTTCATGGAGGGTGTTGAAGAGGTCAAGCAGCTTGATGATCGGCGACTCCAGTGGACCGTCGACATTGCAGGCATCGAGCGAGAGTTCGAGGCAGAGATCACCGAACAGAACCCGGACGAGCGAATCGCCTGGAAGTCGACCTCGGGAGTCGACCACGCTGGCGTGGTGACCTTCCACCGGCTCAACGATTGGCAGACCCGGGTCAGTCTTCAGATGGCCTTCGACCCGGAGGGCTTTATCGAGCATGCCGGTGACAAGCTGGGCGTGGTCAGTTCCCGCGTGAGGGGCGATCTCGACCGATTCAAGACTTTCATCGAGGAACGCCAGGTTGAGACCGGCGCGTGGCGAGGTGAGATCGACCGGAAGGACGAAGGGTCCCACATCCGAAACGACGACACGCAGGAGCTGGAAGGAACACCGGCGGTGGACGCGCACGTCGAGGAGCGCTATGCCCGGAACCCGTATGCCGAACTGGAAGAACTCAACGATCGGCCTGACGATGCCCGTAGGGTCGACGATTTACAGGAAGGATTTGATGAGGGTCTGCGCCGGTTCGGCGGCTGATCCTCACAGCTCAGCCTCGAGACCCTGATCCTGGATCACCTCCATGGCGGTAGCCACTATGGAGCGGTCAGCGTTGTGAACCGAGACCCTCACCAGGGTCGGGGTGGTGGTCGAGCCAGCGTCCCTCCAGGCGGGTGAAGCGAAACGGGCTACCAGCATTCCGCCAAAGGCGATTCCCGCGAATGCGCCGAACGCCGCTGCCGAGACGAGTGCCAGGCCCAGATCGATACTGGTGAACCACCCGAGTAGGGCACCCACGACGGCTCCGAGCAAGGCACCGATGGCACCGCCGCCCAGCACCTTCATCCCCAGTGATCCAAAGTGGCGGCCGGCTCTTTCTGAGTCCGTCCCTCGGGCGAGGTGCTCGTTCATCTCGATACTGCTGGGTGGTACCCCCCGGGTCTCCATCTGCTCGATGAGAAGAACTGCGGTGTCTCGGTCGAGCGGAGGTGCGGAAACCGTTATCAAATCTGCCATAGGGAACCCATACCCCCGGATTCCGCGATCTACACGGCTTCTCAGTCGACGAAGGTGGCGTTGAGGACTTCGAGAAGGCCGCTCATGTCGAGTAGGGAGCGGAGACGGCCCGGCATCCTGAGATTCACCGAGCCACCCTCCTGCGCCAAACGATTGTGGGCGGTGACCAGGAGACTGAGCCCGACCGAGTCGATGAATGTCACCCCGGTGAGATCCAGGGTCAAGTTGGTGACACCATTTCGATGCGACCGCTGGATGTCTTCCTGAAGTCTCGATGCGTTGGAAATGTCCAGGTCCCCGGTGAACTCGACCACTCCCCCCATCCCGTTGGAGTCCGGCGCCGGATCGGACCCATTGCCAGCGGAGGCTGCCGTATCACTGAAGGCGTCCCACGGTGTCGGTGTCGCCCCCTCCTCGATCTGATTCACGATCTCCCCGAACAGCCAGCGTCGGAACACCGCCAGGTCAGCTGGTGTCTCGACCGTGAGGATCGGCACATCCTGGAGGGCAAGGGCATCAATCTCTGCGAGCACACCACCAAGGGTCCTGGCGTCGGCGGCCGCCCCCACCGGCAGGCTGACGACAAGATCGGTAGCCGTCTCGCCCCGGTCAACAGCTCTTCGCAACTCGATCGACATGGGATCAGACACTCCTCGGAGTCTTCGGTCGAGTGTGTCGAGATAGTCGATCTGTTCGAGCAGTGCAGCGCCTCCCCCCGCCCGGAGAATGTCGAGTTCACGTTGGACGGTCTCGATGTGAGCGAAAAGTCTCGCCCAGAGCCCCACGGGTAGGCCGGGGAACCGAACTTCAGCGAATTCACCTGTCATTTCCGTCCTGTTGGTCGATCTCGAACCAGACCGTCTTCCCGCCGTCTTCGGCGGTGACCCCCCAGCGATCGGACAGAGATTCGACAATCATCAGTCCCCGACCCGTCGGCTGGTTGACCACATATTGCTTGCTGACCGGAAGCACGGTGCTCTCGTCGCTTACCGAGACCCTGACCACGTCATCATTCTGGGAAACAGAAACCGTGAAAGGAGTACGTGCGTAAAGGATGGCGTTGGTAACGAGTTCCGATACCAGTGTGGCTATGCGTCCCGGATCCCCAAATCCCGGCGCGACCGTCTGGAGAACGAACTGGCGGGCTGCGGAGGCGGATCCGGGGACCGGATCGAAGATCCGCTCGGTTCGGTGACTGTCCACTGGCAACATCTATCCGGCCCCTCAGCCTAACCCCGCGCTATTGAAGCGCGGGTTTCCCATCCAATTACTGCGGGTATGCCGTTTGACATGTTCGACCAAGCCAGCCTCGGAAACATCGAAGAATGGACCGACGAGGAACTCCTCGAGCGGTACCGGGAGATGAAGGCGGAGACGGTCCCCGATGACTCCGCTGTCGGTCCGGACGACCGACCCGGAATCATCATCGAGGACGAAGTAGTCCGGCGGGGTCTGATGCCCGACCGTGAGGACATCGTCCCTGAACCGCTCCGCAACATTGCCAATCATCCGGCCGAAAACCCGGTTAGCCATCAGCCGGACACCTCGTTCTGATTCCTTACCCATGACAGAGTGGCGACGGCCCCCTCGGGGTCATCACGCGGCCCGTTTACCCACCCAGCGTGGTCGATAAACCCCTCTGACGCAGAATCATTCGAAGACACCCGGATGGGTGATCGGCCTCTCGGAAAGCCTGAGGAAGAACTCCAGTGCGGGGTGATACACCATGTTGTGTTCCCCGTTGAAAAGGACGAGAGTGACCGCGCCCGAGGTCCTGGCGAACCGGACCCTGGGCTCGGAACTGTGGAAGTAGGTCTCACCCTCGATCGATCCGTCATATGCAGATGGAATCCGGTTGCGGGCGATCGCGGCAACGAGATCATCGGGCAACGGTTCGTCGGCGAGGTGATTGAAGATCCGGGCGCTGTGGTCAGGCGGAGCAAGGCGATCGCTGATCCCGTGAGCAACATACACCGGGACACCCGCGGCCTTTGCCCCATCCAGATGTCCGCTCGGACTTCGATGTTTGCATTCATCCTGCGCCCGGCCCGGTCTGGTGGGGTCGCCTCCACACACGGCCCGGATGTCCTGGTAGTAGCTGGAGCCGGCTCTCCGGGAACGTGTGTAGAACGCGGCAAGGTCGTAGGTGGATGTCCACGCCGCGGCCCCGGCAATCCGGTCCGGGTGCCTCCCGGCGAGCAGCAAACCCATCATTCCCCCACCTGAGAACCCGATCACATACACCCGGTTCGGATCGATACCACCTTGGGCGATCGCGTAGTCGATTGCGTCGATCACGTCCTGGACGGCCAGATCCGAACCCATGGCTGCCTTTCGGTTGTTCGCCCCGCGGAAGTTGGGCTGGATGAAACCCCACCCGTAGTGGTCGGCCCATTTCCCAAATGGGATGTTCACGTGCTGGCGATAGGCGCTGCTCCAGCTGTGAAGCCCGACCAGCAGAGGACGGAGTCCCTCACCGTCGGGGGGGAGATACAGGACCGGCTGCTCGGTGCCATCCAGGGTCGAAGTGACCCGAACGTCCTGGATCTCGGGCAATTCTCTTTGCCAGCGAGTCAGCCCTGAAGCCGCGAATCGTCTGATAAAGCTGCGGGCGGTGATGAGACCGCTCATCCGATAGAACTCGGCGGGTTCGGGCTGGGTCGTCGAAGTGGTCGGTTGTGTCGAACTGGTAGTGGGTGGAAGGGTTGTGGTGGTGGTTGTGGAAGTGGTGACGGTCGTCGTGGTGGGAGGTGTGGACGCAGTTGAACTGGCCGGCTCCGGTTCCGCTGAACAGGCGGCGGCAGCAACAAGCAGGAAGGCAAGAAGGGTTCGCATCGAAGTCTTCACCAATACCCGATGATGTATAACCGCAAAACGCGATAAACGAGTTTGGTCGTTCCCCGATCGGGTACCACTCGTTGATGGAATTGGCGACATGGCAGGTGCCGGACACCCCCGGCCCGGTAATCGCGACGGCCATACACAACGGCCACTACCTACGACCCGAAGTCGACGACCTGCTGCAACTCGATGCGGCGACCCGCTTCAGAGAGGAAGATCCGTTCACCGGGGACATCGCCACTGGCGTCGCCACCAATGTGGTGGTCCACCGGTCGCGTTTTGAGGTGGACTTGAACCGGGATCGGGCCGGTTCGGTCTATCTGACCCCGGACCAGGCTTGGGGTCTCGATATCTGGCGGTCCCGGCCGGGAGATGAGGTGGTCGATGCTTCACGGCGGTTGCACGATGAGTTCTACAGGAGGCTGGCTTCGACCCTCGACAACCTTGTCGATGCCAATGGGGGGTTCGTCCTGCTCGACGTCCACTCGTACAACCACCGTCGCGCGGGCCCGGAAGCGCCGCCGGAATCCCCGGATGCGAATCCGGAGGTGAACCTGGGGACGGGATCCCTGCCGGACCGTTGGGCGCCCGTTGCCGACAGCTTCGTGTCGATGATGCGCGGTGCCGGCACCGCTACCCGGGACGTGCGGGTCAATATCAGGTTCAAGGGTGGTTATCTGGCGTCCTGGGTCCATGATCGGTATGGCCAGGTCGGCTGTGCCCTGGCCATAGAGTTCCGGAAAGACTTCATGGACGAATGGACCGGGGTCCCCGATCGTGTGGCCATCACCGGGCTGAAGAATGCACTGGGCACCATGGCACCGGGTCTCTGGGAAGCACATCGATCATGTCCGTAGGTGAGGTAGACCTGGCAGTGGACCGGGAACTCGCCGAGGTGGCGGGCCTGCTCCCTCCCATCCGGTACACGACCCCGGTCAACACCGAAGAAGTCTTTCAAAGCTTCATCCGACACCCCTCCGAACCCGCCTTCGCCTACCTATCACTCCCCGACCTCGAAGGAAT
>CAYNSP010000012.1:0-24877 GCA_964400035.1 uncultured Acidimicrobiaceae bacterium
AGACGAAACCGTCGGTGCGGACTTCGGCCTCGAGACGTGTCGAGAGGGCGTTGACCACCGAGACACCGACACCATGGAGACCACCGGAGACGGTGTAGGCGCCCTGTTCGAACTTTCCACCGGCGTGGAGGGTGGTGAGCACCGTGGTCAGGGCAGAGCGTTTGGTCTTCTCGTGCTTGCCAACCGGAATACCCCGGCCGTCGTCGATGACTTCTACCCCACCGTCGGCGAGGAGGCTGACCGCGATCTTGGTGCAGTAGCCGGCCATCGCCTCGTCCACGGAGTTGTCGACGACCTCCCAGATGAGATGGTGGAGACCCCTCGGACCGGTCGATCCGATGTACATGCCGGGTCGTCTGCGGACTGCCTCGAGACCCTCGAGGACTGTGATGTCACTTGCCTTATAGCTGTCCTGAGTGGCGGTCATGAGGTCAATCCGGACACGCCTCTGGCAGGGTTCTGACAGGGGGGAGTCCGCCGTTCAGCGGTTACTTTCACGATTGTCATTTTACTCGAAACCATCCCCCAAAACCAATTCAAAACGGCGATTTCGCGGTTCAGATACGGCCCGGAGCGACCACCTCAACCCCGGTGATCTGGCCTTCTCCGAACCTGCGACTCAACACCTCGAGAAGGCTCGCCTCGCCATATCTGAGGAAGCTCACCAGCGACGGGGCATTGGCCTCGACGACCAGGGTGGTGCCCTTCACCACCACCGGACGGGACCGTCCCAACCATGGTTCGCCGACCAGTTCATCCCACTCTTCGATGACCGCTGACTGCAGTCTCGGATTGGACAACCCGAGACGACGGAACAATTCGTCGATGCCGTCGCCGACAGGTTCCAGATCGCCGCTCATGCCACCTTCCTTTCCCCGACCGTCCACAGCTTCCCGGTCACAGGCAGCTCCTCGGGGCGGGCTGAAGTGATCAGCGTCTGGGTGTCGGAGGGAAGAGCCGCGGCCAGTGCAGCGGAGCGTTCGGGGTCGAGCTCGCTGAAGACATCGTCGAGAAGCAGCACCGGGGCGTCACCGACCACATCGAGAATGGCACGATGAGCGGCCAGCTTCACCGCCAGCGCCACCGAACGTTGTTCGCCCTGGCTGGCATGGTTTCGAGCGTCGGCGTCGTCGAGGGTGAACCCGGGCTCGTCACGGTGGGGACCAACGGTGGTCATCCTTCTCTCATAGTCGACGCGTCGCGACCTTTCCAGACCTTCGTCGATTCGGGCCGAGTAGTCGGCGGCCGAGAGGAAGATCAGGTCCGACTCGTCCCACGATGTCCGGTAGGTGATGGCGGCCCGGGTCCCGGACTGGGCGATCGCCTCGTGGGCAGTCGCAAGGAGCGGTCCCAGGACTTCGATCACCCTGGCCCGCCGGGCAAGGACTCGGCCGCCGGCCTGGGAGAGACGGGAATCCCAAACCCCGAGCACTGCTGCGTCCCGGTCGCCGGATTTGAGGAAGGCGTTGCGCTGGCGCAGGGCCCGTTCGTACTCGCTCTGATCCATATAGGAGGCGGGCCAGAGTTGGACTGCGATGTCATCGAGGAGCTCCCTACGGAGAGCGGGCCCCCTCTTCACCAGATCTAGGTCATCAGGAAGAAAGGCGACCACGCGGAGTGCTCCGAGGAGGTCGGCGGTCCTTTTCAACCGACTCTTGTCGAGCTGAACCCGCCGCCCCCCCTGTCGGAGAACTTCGATCTCAATGAGCCGGTCCCGACCGTCGCTGCTGACCCCGGACCGGATCACTGCCGAGTCGAAGTCATCTGAGATGAGGGCGGTGTCGACCGCTCCCCTAAAGGATTTCAGGGTGCTGAGGTAGCTGACCGCCTCGAGGAGATTCGTCTTACCGGCGCCGTTCGGTCCGACCAGGACATTGACACCTGGTTCCGGTTTCCAATCGAGCTGGTGATAGGACCTGTATCCGGTGAGGGAGAGCCAGTCGACTCTCATTCACACCCGGACGGGCATCAACAGGTAGAGGAAGGAGCTGTCACTGCCGTCGTCGAGAACGCTGGGCTTGTAGGAGTCGACAACCCGGATCCGCACCTTGTCGCCGGAGAGAGCGCTCACCCCGTCCTGGAGGTACCTGGGGTTGAACGCAATCGAGACTTCTTCGTCGACCCCGCTGAACTCACCTGACAGATGCTCGGTTTCTCCACCGACATCCTGGCGGCTCACCGTCACTTCGACGCCACCTTCGGAGAGCTTGAGCCGGACGGGAATGTGATCTTCAGCGACCAGGGTGACACGACCCAGGGCGTCGAGCAGTTCCTCCTTATCGAGGATCACCTCGTTGGGGTAGGTGTCCGGCAGGAGCGTCTGGTACTTGGGGAAGTTCCCATCGATCAGCCGGAGTCGCAGGGATCCCCGCTCGGAGGTGAATACCGCTTCGCGCTCACGGATCTGGGCAGTCACTTTGGGTGCTCCGATAGTTCGAGGAAGTTCACGCAACCCGCGGGCCGGCACCAGTCCGGTCCCCTCGATCCCCACACCGAGGAGTTCACGCTTGGCAAGTCGATAAGAGTCGGTCGCCACCATCCGCAGACCCGAACCATCACTCTCGAAGAGAACACCGGTGAGGATCGGGCGTGCGGCATCACCGGAGGCGGCGATGGTGACCTGGTTGATCGCCTCGGCAAGGGCCTCACCGTCGACTTCGACACCCTCACTCGAAACTTCGTCCTGGGTCGGGAAGTCATCCACGTTGAGCGGACGGAGAGTGAAGCGGGGACCGTTGCCCTGGATCTCGACGTCACCCTCGCCGGCACCGATCGTCACCAGACCAGCCGGCATCTTCCTGACCGCCTCCGAGAGAAGCCGGCCGGGGATCACGGCCCGACCCTCCTCGAGGACTTCCACTTCGACCTGAGTCCGCACCGTCACGTCCAGGTCGGTACCGGTGACCCGTAGCACTCCACCCGAGACCTCGCAGAGAAGCCCCTGCAACACCGGTAGGGCGGTACGGGCACCTACAGCCCGGTTGGCCCGGGTGAAGACATCGGCGAGGTCATCTCGCTGAGCTCGGAATCTCACAGGTGGCGTTTTCCCTTCTGTTCTTCTTTGTTCTTGTTCTAAGAGTATTGGTTCTAGTAGTGACTGTGGAAATGTTGAAAAGGGTGTGTTTTCTCAGGTTCTTGCGAGGGTTTCTTCTGGGGATACCCCTGTGTGTCCCCGACGTCCGGTGTGGACGCCGTCTTGGACAACTCAGAGCCCTGTGGAAACACCACCACCTTTCCTCAGCTCCTGTGTGAGTTGATTAACACGGTCGAACACGGCTCGATCGGACCTCAGGATCCGCTTCACCTTCTCGACCGAGTGCAAAACCGTGGTGTGATCTCGGTTGAAATTCTCGCCGATCTTGGGCAGTGAGAGATCGGTGAGTTCCCGGCACAGGTACATGGCGATC
The DNA here is from genome assembly GCA_964400035.1 of uncultured Acidimicrobiaceae bacterium. Taxonomy (GTDB): domain Bacteria; phylum Actinomycetota; class Acidimicrobiia; order Spongiisociales; family ZC4RG35; genus ZC4RG35. The sequence continues at coordinate 3,408 of CAYNSP010000012.1, forward strand.
TGGCGGGCCAGCACGAGAGGTTGGCGCCGGCTCGAGGAGAGCAGGTCGTCTGCGGTGAACCCGTAAGCGGCTGCCGTGGTGCGGATGATTGTGTCCGGCCCGACCGCAACCGGCTCTTCGGTGACCACGATGTCCTGGAGAACCCGCATCGCGGTTTCCAGATCCAAGGGCCGACCGTTGAGGAACTTGGTGTTCAGGGCCGCCCAGGCGGTGACCCGGGTGAGGGCACCCTCGAGTTCACGGATGTTGTCCGAGACGATGCTGGCGATGTACTCGAGCACGTCGAGAGGTACCGGCTGAGGAGCGAACTCGGCGTTCCGTTTGAGGATGGCAAGCCGGGTCTCCACATCGGGTGGCTGGATGTCGGTCAACAGACCGGATTCGAACCGGCTGCGGAGACGGTCCTCCCCCATGGAAAGGTTCCTCGGGTGACGGTCGGAGCTGATCACGACCTGTTTCCCCGCCATATGCAGGGCGTTGAAAGTGTGGAAGAACTCTTCGAGGGTCGATTCCTTTCCCTCGAAGAACTGGACATCGTCGAGAAGGAGGATGTCCACATTGCGGTAGCGGTGTTTGAACTCGTGGCTCTTGCTCCGCCGGACGTGGTCGATGTAGTCGTTGAGGAATGCTTCGGACGAAACGTATCTGACCACCAGGTCGGGGTACATCTCGAGGGCGTGGTGACCGACCGCGTTGAGGAGGTGGGTCTTGCCCAAACCGGATCCGCCATAGATGAAGAGCGGGTTGTAGTGGCTTCCCGGTTGTTCGGCCACGGCCATGGCGGCGGCGTGGGCGAAACGGTTGGAAGGACCGACCACGAAGCTCTCGAACCGATATCTCGGGATCAGGTTGGTGGCGCGGGTGCTGGCCACGGGTGGGTCCTGCTCGATGACGACCGTGGTCGTTGTGACATCGATGGGATCAGCGTGGAGGCCATCAGGGCTCTCGACGACACGGAAAAGCGGGATCCCTTCGGTGTGATAGGCGTCCCGGTATGCCTGGTGGACGAGGTCCTCGTGCTTGTCACGGATCCAACGGAGATGGAACTCGCTGGGAGCGATCAGGACGAGTTGGTCGTCCTCGTGGTCCTGTTCGAGCTGGGACAGCCATCGGTCCCAGTTGGATTTGGATACACCGGCTCTGAGCAGCTCGCGGAAAGTCGTCCAATTGTCCCAGCTGTCGCCAGCTGTTCGCGCCTGCGTCAAGTTGTCGCTCCTACATATGAGAAAGTTGTCCACAGACCCATCCACACCTGTGGAAAGATCCGGACACTCCTCACTGAAAATCCTGCTTGTGGCCCTCACCGGGGTCTCCCGGGTCGCCAGCAACGACCGGGGAAGCGGGGAGCCTCCGGGTTGGGGTGGGGAGTATTGACCCATCGCTTTGAGTCCGTCAAGAACGCGAGAATCGGCGTTGTGGACGACTCAGGGCTCCGATGTCCACAGCAAAATCCCAGGTAGAAGGGGTGATTTCCAAATTCTGGTGCGACCTTCCCGGCCCGGGTCTCCCGGGATCAGGCTTAATCAACTTTTCGCGACCCTGTGGAAATCTTCGCGCTCCGAGCACCAGTCCGCCGTGGATGTTCTCTCCCATCCCCGCGTAACTCACCCACTCCCATCTTGCTTAACAACCCGGGGTTCCGTAACCTATCGCCGTTCCCCTCAGCCGGACTTTTCTTCAGCCATGAAACGGACATACCAACCAAAAGTGCGACGTCGCAAGAGGCGTCATGGATTCCGACTCCGTATGCGGACTCGTGCCGGTCGCGCCACACTCAAGGCGCGTCGGGACAAGGGCCGGAAGCGTCTCGCTGCCTGAGTTTCAATCCCTCCGCAGCCCCCGGGACTTTCGTAGAGTTCTGAGTACCGGGAACCGGATCCGCCAAGGCGATATCGTGCTGGTCACCTCGCCGGGCGAGCCGGGACTGCCGCGGGTAGGGTTGATCGTCACGAGGGGAGGCGGTGGAGCGGTAACCCGGAATAGGGTGAAACGGCGTCTGCGACACGCCCTGTTGGGAAAACAACTGAAGCCAGGAACCGACTACGTGATCATCGCCAGTCGACAAGTCAACAAAACACCATTCGCCGAGCTGGAATCCTGGCTGACCCGCGCCCTCGAAGCGAGTGTCTCGTGATTTCGATACTCCGCCCCCGCACCTGGGTAATGGGTCTCATCCGCGTTTACCAGAAATTGGTAAGTCCTGGGATGTCTCCCAACTGCCGCTACCAGCCGACATGCTCGGCATACGCCTATGAGGCCGTCTCGAGATTCGGTGTCTTCCGGGGCGTCTGGCTCGGAGCCCGGCGGATAGGAAGATGTCATCCCTTCAGGGAAGGCGGATACGACCCGGTACCCGAGACCTGGAGGGCCGTGTAGATGGGACAGCTTTTCGACGGTCTGGTGCGTCTGCTCGGTGCGGCCATGACCTTCTTCTACGACCTGGTGGTACCGCCGTTCGGGCCAGGATGGGGATGGGGTCTCTCGATCATCCTGCTAACGATCACCATCAACCTCCTCCTCTTCCCATTGACCTTGAAGCAGACCAGGTCAACGCGTGCCTTCGCCGCCATCCAGCCTGAGATTCGGAAGATCCAGGCTGAGTACAAAGACGACCCCCAGGAGATGCAACGTCGCCTTATGGCGGCCCAGAAAGAGGCCGGCGCAACGCCCGGTGGCTGCCTCCTCCCAATGCTGATCCAAATGCCGATCTGGTTCGCCCTCTTCCGTCTGCTGCGCGACCCGCTGGCGGTGATCGACCCTTCGTCAGGGCTGGGCCAGACGGTTGAAGCGCACGCTGACAAGTTCCTCGGAATGAGCCTGGTCACTACCCCGGCCGAAGCATTCGCAACGGGGATTGTTGAGGCCCTTCCCTACCTGGGGCTGATGCTGATAATGGTCGTTTCCCAATACATCCAGCAGTGGCACGCCACCTACGGTCAGACCAAGAATACCGATGTCCGCGGTGCTGCCGCCCAGCAGGCCATTACCAAAGTGCTCCCGTTGTTCATCGGTCTGATTTCGTGGAATTTCCCCGCCGGATTGGTTCTCTACTGGACCACCGGCAACGTCTTCAGGTTGGGCCAGCAGGTGATGATTTTCAAGATCGATGGGCGGCCGCCGACGCCAGGAAGCCAGGACAATTCCGCCAAGTCCGTGAGCTCCAGCGAAGACGGAAAGACCAACAAACCACAACAGGGCGCTTCAGATAAGCGCCGGCGACGCAGGAGGAAGTGAGTGGAATACATCGAGGTGAGGGCCAAGACCGTTGAGCTTGCGGTCGAGGCGGCCATGCAGGAACTCGGTGTCGACGACCCGGAGATGGTGTCGGTCGAAGTTGTGGTCGAACCCGTAAAGGGTTTCCTGGGGTTGGGGGCCACTGACGCAGTTGTCAGGGTGCAGCGTAGGAAGCGGGGCAGTCGTTCCCGTGGAAGAGGCCGTGGAAAAGGCGCAACCACCAAGCCAAACCAGCCCCGGGGGCAGAAACAAGCGCAGGGCCGCCACGAATCGGCTAAGAATGGGGGCAACGGAAACGGTGCCCGTCCCAGAGGCCCCAAACCGACTGAGAAAAGAGAGAAGAAGTTGCCTGACGATCGCCCGGTACTCGCAGTCGACGAGCAGGCCAGAATTGTCCAGGAGTTCCTGGAAGGACTCGTCGAGGCATACGGTCTCGAAGGGACCGTGACCACCGCTATCGAGGATGATGTCATCGTTGCTGACATCCGCGGCGACCAGACCGAGGCCCTGGTCGGCGTGCGCGGATCTGTCCGGGCCGCCATTCATGAACTCACCCGAACCGTCCTCCAAAGGTACGGACAGGATTCCGCCCGTTTGCGTCTAGACATTGCCGGATACGCCGAAAGACGGCGCCAGGCATTGGCCATTTATGCCGAGCAGTTGATTGCGGAGTTGAGCGCCGAGGGTGGTGAGATCATGCTCGAGCCCATGAGTCCGGCCGATCGCAAGGTAATTCACGACGTGGCCGCAGCCCATGAGGGCGTGACTTCCTATTCTGAGGGGGAACCGCCCCGTCGTTACGTTGTGCTATCCAAGGCACCGACCGCTTCCACCGAAGAGGAATAGACCCTCTTAGTCCCCCGAACCGGAGAGGACTCGATCTGTGGGGTGAATTTCCCTGTACAAGGTGGGGAACCACTGCTCCCTACCCCCCACACGCTGCCCCCTACTCCTGACACGCTTTGGTTGGGGAGAACCACAGCCTCGCATCACCACACCCTCCGGGTGCGGAGTCCCCTTCCCAAAGGCTCCGCTTTGGGGGACGAAGCCGTTGCTAGTTTGTTTCACGTGGAACACTTGGATCGGGTTGCGGAGTGGGTAGGGATCGAAATCTCCCCCGATCAAGTAGCTCTACTTGAAAAGTTCAGGGACTGGCTGATCTCTGAGGCGATTCCGGCCGGCGGCATCGGCCCACACGAGGCCGAGCGAATCGAGACCCGCCATATCATCGACTCCCTGCTTTATGCACGATTCCTTCACGGATATGGCGAGATTGTCGATCTCGGTAGTGGAGTTGGTCTGCCCGGGATACCACTCGCCATCGCTTTCCCGGACACTTCGGTGGTCCTGGTTGACCGATCCGGCCGGCGGGTCGAGCTCGCTCGGAGAGCCGTGCGGGTGCTCGGTCTGAAGAATGTGGAGGTGACACTCGCATCCATCGAGCATCTTGAGCCACCCGTGGGTGCGATTGTATCCAGGGCAAGCCTTCCTCCCGATCAGACTGCAGAGGTGGCGAAACGACTTCTCGATCACGATGGAATCGCTGTCCTGGGCGGTTCATGGACCGAGCGTCCCGACATTTCCGGGTGGGAAACCATAGAAGTCCCACGTTCGGTGCTTGACCGGCCCGTTTGGATCCTTATCATGCGCAAGCCATGACAGTCGTAGTTGCTCTAGCCAACCAGAAGGGCGGGGTTGGCAAGTCAACCACAGCGATCAATCTCGCTGCCGCACTGGCTCTCCAGGAATTCCGGGTTCTCCTCATCGACCTCGATCCCCAAGGAAACGCTTCAAGTGGTCTGGGGATCGAACGGTCGAACATCGATGTCTCCATTTATGACGTCCTGCTGAAGGACTCTGGAATCGAAGACGCGATCGAGCCGACATCAGTGCGCAACCTCTTCGTTGTTCCGGCCACAATTGACCTGGCCGGCGCCGAGATAGAACTGGTCTCGGTACTGTCCCGGGAGACACGTCTCAAGAATGCGATCAACTCGACCGGTGATGACTTTGACTTCGTCCTGATCGATTGCCCCCCGTCGCTGGGACTCCTAACCGTCAACGCACTGACGGCCGCACAGGAGGTCGTGATTCCGATTCAATGTGAGTACTACGCCCTCGAGGGTTTGAGTCAACTCCTGAAAAACATCCAGCTGGTCACCTCAAGTCTCAATCCAGACTTGAAGGTTGGTGGGGTTGTGCTCACCATGTACGACGGCCGCACCAAGCTGTCCAAGGACGTCGCCAAACAGGTCAGGGACTACTTCGGGGACACGGCATTCCGAACCGTGATCCCGAGATCGGTCCGACTCAGCGAGGCACCTTCGTACGGAGAACCGATCGAGGCCTTCGATCCCATGAGCCGCGGCGCCATTGCGTACCGGAATCTCGGCAAAGAGTTCATTGCACGACACAAGGAGGACGGATGATGACTGCACGGAAGAGTGGACTGGGGAGAGGTCTCGAGTCCCTCATCCCGGTCGACCCCACTCCCGGTCCTGGTGCGGAGTTCTTGATGCTGGCCATCGACCAGATTCAGCCCAATCCCGACCAGCCACGGAGCCGATTCGATGAGAACGCCCTCGAGGAGCTCGCCGCGTCCATCCGTGAGGTCGGCGTGCTCCAGCCGGTCATAGTCAAGCCCGCCACTACCGGCTACATCCTGGTGGCCGGGGAGCGACGTTGGCGGGCCAGCAAGAAGGCCGGTCTCAACTCAATCCCGGCAGTAGTCCGGGGTACAGAGGGGGAGAGCTCACTGATCGAGGCGGTCATTGAGAACGTCCAACGGCAGGATCTGACCGCCCTGGAAGAAGCCCACGCCTACAAACAGCTCCTGGAAGATTATGGAATGACCCAGGATCAGGTTGCCGACCGGGTCGGCAAGTCCCGACCGGCAGTGGCCAACACCCTTCGACTCCTGCAGTTGCCCGGCCAGGTGCAGACGATGGTTGATGCGGGAACACTGAGCGCCGGTCATGCCCGGGCACTCCTCGGCCTGGAGGACTCCAAGTACGCCGTTTATCTGGCGGAGAAGGCGGTCGCCGAAGGTTGGAGTGTCCGCCAGGTTGAAGACGCCGTCCGTGCCCGAAAGGAGATGGAGGCTCCCAAACCGGCACAGGTGAGACAGTTGCGTCCGGTCGAGATCATCGAGCTCGAGAAGCGGCTTGGGGACAGGCTCGGCGCCCGGGTCAAGATCACCTACCGCAACGAGAAGGGCAAGGTCGAGATCCGGTTCGGGTCGGTCGAAGAGCTGGAAAGGCTCTACAAGGCCCTGTCGTAATCAGGAGCGGGTGGCAACCGAGCGGAAGAAGCCTTCGAGGCCGTCGGCTACCGCAAGACCAAGCTTCTCGTCGAGAACTCGATGCGAGACAACGACCGCCGGAGCCCGGGTCTCTTTGAGCAGGGCACTGGCGCGACCCTCGACTTTCCCGCCTGCGGTGGTGGCGATCGCAGTCGCCAGCTCCTCGCCGGCATACGACTTGCTGTGCTCGGAGGAGAAGAAGAACACGTGGTCGTCCTCTTCGACACCAAGACGGAAAGCCACGATCACATCCGAGCCGAGTCGGTTCGCCCTGAGGGCCCTGACCCGTTCGGAGGTAAGACTGTCCTCGCTCCTGGAGAGAATGGGAAGACCGCCGGCCTCCTGGATGGCGAAGGCGGTGGCTGCGGTGGCCTCCCAGCAGGCATTGGCCTCGCCCGGATCCCGGCAGCCTGGATCCAGGTACACCCGTGCCCCTGCGAGCGTCGGGGGAAGGCGACGCAACCACTCACGTTCCCTGATTGCCTGGCGGCCGCCGTTGACCTCACCTCGTGTCACCAGTTGGATTTCGGTAACGACTTCCGGACCAACTTTTCCATCTTCTGCCAGGCCGCGGTTGTGCTGGAAGTCGATGACCGCCCGCTCCGTGCCCGGCCCGAAGATCCCGTCCACCTTGCCGCAGTCGAAGCCCATCGAGTTGAGGCGGGCCTGAAGTTCGGCAATATCCTCACCCCGCATCATGGGACGACGGAGGAACAGCATGCGGTCGCCCAATCGGTACCCGGCCTCATAGAGGGCACGCCAGGTGTCGGGTCCAACCACACCGTCAGCATCGAGACCCTTCGCCTTCTGGAATCCGAGGACGGCGCCCCGGGTACCTTCGCCGAAGGTGCCCTTCAGGTCCCCGAAAGAATCGAACCCGAGTGCGGCGAGTCGATCCTGGATGTCACGGACAGCAGTCCCCGTGTCTCCGACTCTGTAGAGACGCATATCGGAGTCACTCTAAGTGGTCTCCGTGGGTCAAGTGATATTCATCGGAGGATGCCTTCGTCGCCCATGCGAAGCAAAGGGGGAAGGTGGAAGGGGCAGGCGTTCCCACCGGTACCAGCTCTCTCTCCTGTAGCCCTTCCCCGGAACCTGCGGTTCTGGGGGACAAAGACCTACAGGTATTCAGCGAGTTCGGTGAGGAGACGGTGCTTGGGGGCGGCTCCGACGATCCGCTTCTTCTCGACCCCGTCCTTGAAGAGGATCAGGGTCGGGATGCTCATCACATCGTTTGCCGAGGGGGCCTGTGGGTTGTGGTCGACGTTGAGTTTGCCGATCACGATGCCGTCCTGCTCGTTGGCGATCTCCTCGAGGACCGGTGCGATGATTTTGCACGGGCCACACCATTCGGCCCAGAAGTCGACCAGGATTGGCTTCTCCCCGCGAATCGACTCGGAGAATGTGGCGTCGTCGAGGGTCACGATCTTGTCAGACATGTTGGGCTCCTTCACTCAAAGGTTGATCTGCTAGCCATCGCCCGGCATCGATGGCGGCCATGCAGCCGGTTCCGGCTGCAGTGACGGCCTGACGATAAACGTGGTCGGCGACATCTCCGGCGGCGAAGACCCCGGGGATCGAGGTCCGGGCGGAACCCGGCTCGACCTTCATGTACCCGTTCTCGTCGAGTTCGAGTTGACCGACGAAGAGGTCGGTGGCCGGTTTGTGACCGATCGCCACGAAGACTCCGTCGGTGGCCAGCTCCCTGGTCTCACCGGTGATGGTGTCCTGAAGACGTACCGCCTTCACCTTGTCGTCTCCGATGATCTCGGTGACGATCGCGTTCCAGATCACCTCGATCTTGGGATGCTCGAGAGCACGGGCAGCCATTATCGCCGAGGCCCGGAATTCGTCCCGGCGGTGGACGATGGTGACCTTGGAGGCGAACTTGGTGAGGAACAGGGCTTCCTCCATGGCGGTGTCGCCACCACCGACCACGACCAACTCCTGGTCACGGAAGAAGAATCCATCACAGGTGGCACAAGCGGACACGCCACGTCCGGTGAGGGTGGCCTCGCCGGGAACACCCAGCCATCGGGCGGTGGCACCTGTGGCGATGATTACGGCGTCGGCGGTGAACCGATCAGCTCCCACTTCGACTACGAACGGTCGGACCGAGAAGTCGACCCCGGTGACGTCGACCTGACGGAGACGTGCGCCGAACCGCTCCGCCTGCTTGCGGAACTGGTCCATGAGTTCGGGTCCCATGATCCCGTCGGGGAATCCCGGGTAGTTCTCGACGTCGGTGGTGATCATCAACTGACCACCCGCCGCCAACCCTTCGAAAACCAGGGGATCGAGGTCGGCCCTTGCCGCATACAGGGCAGCGGTCAGTCCCGCAGGACCCGACCCGATGATTATCAGTCTCTCGTGTGTCATCTCTGTCTCGACTTCTTCAACCACAGGATCCCGCCCACCACGAACAACGCACCTCCGAGTACGGCGAACGCTCCAGCGGTCGACAGGGGAATCTCCAGAGCCTCGAATGCGGCCCAAATAAGGAAGATCACCGCGGTAAACACGAAAGTGGCGACAAGGATTCCCAACCCGGTGAGCCTGATCCATTTGCTGACACGATCGACGGTCATGGACCGGATCCAGGTCGCAATCTTCTCAAGCAGGTCGGCAAACCTGGCGGCGTAGTCTTCCATCAGTCCGTGAGGTTAGTGGCTGGTGCCGACTCACCTCGTGAGTGGGGGTTGCGGAGTTAGCGGTCGTCGGTCGTGGGGTAGGCGACCTCACATTCGGCGAGATCGACGACTACCAGCTCCTCGAGGTTGTCGACTCCTGGCGGGAGCATCAGACCGAAGGCGATGCCGTCCCTTTCGATGGTGCCGACGAACCGATACCGGGACTGCAACCCTCTGACCGCCTCGTCCCGACAGTCGTCGAAGTCGGCGGCGCTGCCGGCGGTGGTCATCTCGATGGTCCCATCCTTGACGCCGCGTGCCAGTTCGGAGGCAGTCAGGAACTTTTGCAACTCTTTGATTTCGACAGGTGGGGGTGTGCTTTCAGGGGCACCGATATCGCCGCCTCGAGCAAGGGTGGTGTCAGAGGACGCCTCGGCACCGGTGAAAGTGAGGCCCGTCGCCCCACCGCCGATTGCACCGTTGAGGACCACGACAAGACCAACCGACACCAATGCGAAGACGGCGACATACCCGAGAACCGCGGGTCTGAGTCTTGCCGGGGTCGGGGTCGTCTCGGGGGCCCTTAGGGCAGTCCACACGTCGCGGCGCAGATCGGACTTCTCACTTTCGGTGAGACTGGCCTGGGGAAGGCTCTGCAAGGCCTCTACGGCTAGCTTCTGCTCCTCGTAGATGGATCGGAGACGCGCCGAACGCTCGATCAGGGCGCGAGCCTCTGATTCGTCTTCGAGAACTCCTTCGGCAAGTGCCGTGACCAGTTCGATCTCGCGTCTGCTCATGCCTGTCCCTTGGATGCTTCTCTCACGGGTTCGGTTCCCCCAGATATTGGGCAAGCAGCCGTCGACCCCGGAAGACGCGGGACTTTACGGTGCCCACCGGTACGCCCAACGCCAGAGCCACGTCGGGGAGGGCCATCCCTTCGATGTCGGCGAGGACGATCGCACTGCGGAACTCAGGAGGCAGCTTGTGTAACGCCTCCACGATCTCGTGGCGGTAGGAGGCTGCGTCGACCGCTTCCTCTGCTCTCTGATCAACGAACTCCCGATGCTCGGGTAGTGGCTCGGTGGGTCGCCGCTTCTGTCTCCGGAGAAGGTCGTAACAGGTGTTGACCGCGATCCGATACAACCACGTGCCCAACGCCGCGTTCCCCTGGAATTGGTGTGCCTTGCGGAAGGCGGTTAGGAACGTCTCCTGGGTGGCATCCAGGGCCATCTCCCGATCCCCGAGCACCCGGAGGCAAACCGCGAACACACGATCCTGATGGGTCTCCATGACCAGGGTGAACGCTTGATGGTCGCCGTTCGCCACCCGCGCCAGAAGTTGGGCGTCCTGGGCCGGGTTGGTCACGGGTTGAATCGTACTTCCGCAAGGCCCGCCCTATAGCCACCCGAGCCGTCGGGGGGGAAGCGGGTGAACCAGATCAACCAGTGTCCATCGGTGCGCGACGGCAGTGAGATGATTGTGGCTCCGGGCATCGAAGTGGCACGTGCGATCACCTGCCAGGCATTCGGGTCGGGGGCCGGAGATGACGCCCAACGCATCTCGATCCCTGTACCGGCGGGTAGCCCCACCAGTTCGACCCTCCGGACCATGCCCGATACCGACAGCACCAGTCCGGGACCGTCCGTCACCGGTGTGGCGGTCTGTGGGGTGGTCCACAGGGTGTCGGTGTCTCCGTCGATGACCAGCTGGATACTGGGATCGTCTGGAGCGACGGCTCCGGATGGGTCCAAGGCGGTGACGGCCAACACCCGAACCGCATCGGAGGGTGGAGCGGTGGTGCTGGTGGTGGACTCCGGCGGTAGGGTGGTTGTGGTGGCCCGGGTGGGCAGTACCGGCTCGTTCGAACCGCCGGTGAGTACCGAGCCGACCACGATCAGTCCGACGGCCACAAGCAATAGGGCCACCGCTGAGTAGATCAGTCTTCGCGATGCGACCCTCGGCTCGGGGGCCCGGGGGGTGGGTGCGGCGGCGAGCGCCTTCTCCATCTCGGCGGCGGTCATCTCGCCCGTCTGGGCGAGGCGGAGGATCCGATCAATTGCGGGGGATACGCCGTCGATGCGTTCCGAAGGTGGCGGTCCACCAGGAGGCAGTCCGGTCAGGGCTTCCTCAAGTGAGGTGGCCAGGGCGACCACATCCGGGACTCCCGATGGAACCCTGCCGAAGGCACCGAGACGGGCCGGATGGGCGCTCGAATAGGAGATGGCCGAGAGGTCGATGGCTCCGTGGATCACACCCTTCTCGTGGAGGGCGGCCACCGCTCCAGCGAGTCCGGCGGCATTGGGGAGGAACTCGGCCAGGGCGACACTCCGATCGGCCCTGACATGGTCGGACAGGGACGATCCTCCGGTCCACTCGAAGACGCCGTAGGCGCCACCTTCGACCTGTTCCACCATGTACACCTTGGCCAGATGGGTGTGTGAGACGGCGGCGACGGCTCCCACACTCTGGAGGAACTGCTCCCTCCGGGCCGGGGAGGTTTCAGGTCCGAGGGTTCGGATCAGGACCGGTCTGTCCAGGGAGGTGTCGGTGGCCAGCCACTCTTCGACATCACCGTCTCTCCCGAGACGCATCTCGAGTTTGAATCGGTCGGGAATCGCAGATGGCATCGGGGGTCAGTTCAGTTTGGTGTTGACAAGGATCTCGAGTCGAACCCCGGTGTCATGGAATCCTCCCGCCTCATAGAGACGTCGGGCTGGCATGCTCTGTTCCCTGACGTTCAGCGTCATGCCACGGGCACCACGACGTCGTGCCCAGGAGACTGCCGCCCGCAGCAGGTCGGTTCCCAGACCTCGACCCCCGTGATCGGGGTCGACGGCGATCCTCTGCAGGAATGACGATGTCCGTTGCGCCCCGACTATGGCGTAGCCGGCGAGGGTTCCATCGACCTCGACCGCCAACACGGCGACGGCCGGGGTGGCTCCGGCTGCCTCGACCAGGCCTTCCCGGCTCATCCGCCAGAAGCCGGAGAACGCTCGATGATCAACCCGGAGGATCGAATCCCAATCCGGGTTGTCGAGATCGAGGACCGGGCGGATCGGCTGTTCTTCACGGAATGCGAAGACCTTCTCCATGGTCAGCAACTGTGAACTGGTCTGGTATCCGGCCCGTTTCCAGACCCGCGTGCTGGCCGGATAGAGGGCAGGGGAGTAGACGGTGCCATCGGACGCCCCTGCCACCAGCCGGGTGGTTTCGGCGAGAAAGGCTGCCCCGCCACGGATCAGACGGACATGCCCGGAGGGTGTCTCGTCGTTCCACGGCCGGGCCTCGGCCCTTGACCAGCCGGAAGTCACGGTGAGACTCCCGGGCCACGAGCCCTCGACGACGAGACGATTCGGCATCTGTGGGAGAGTAAGACGATGCAAGTGGTTGTAGCCACCCATCCGGCATCGCTGGAACACGACCCGGGTGAGTGGCACCCGGAACGTGCGGCACGGGTCGAGGCGGTTCTGAGGGGGATCCGCGGCTCGGGGCTCGAGGTGGTCGAGTTCGAGGCACCGGGCATGGAAATCGACGAACTCGCCCTGGTCCACGACCGGTCCTACGTGGAGGACATCGAAGCGATCTGTCGGCTGGGCGGTGGGATGCTCGACGCCGACACCATCGTCTCGCCACAGTCGTGGGAGGCAGCGATCCGTTCAGCGGGAGCGGTCCGCGCCGTGGTCGAGGAACTCGAGGTTCGGTCCGGGGCGACCGGCTTCGCCGTGACCCGTCCTCCCGGCCATCACGCAACCCGGGATCGCGCCATGGGCTTCTGCCTGTTCAACAATGTTGCCCTCACCGCACGATGGCTCCGCCAACGTCATCAGCGGGTCGTCATCCTCGACTGGGACGTCCATCATGGGAACGGGACCCAGGCCCTGCTCGGCGACGATCCTGGAGTCCTCTTCGTCTCGGTGCATCAGTCCAACTTCTATCCGTTCGAAGGCCACCTCGCTGACATCGAGATGGAGGCGCCGGGCACCAATATCAACGTCCCGATACCCGCGGGCACGGGCGGTGACGTCGTCAGAGAGGTGTGGGGCGAACTCCTCCTACCGGTGGTGGAGCGTTTTGAACCCGACTGGGTGCTGATCAGTTGTGGCTTCGACGCCCACGTGTTCGATCCAATCGGCGAGTTGCGACTGGTCGATTCCGACTACCAATGGATCTCATCGCGGATCGCCGACATAGTCCCCGCTGAGCGAACAGTCCTTGCTCTCGAAGGTGGTTATGACCTGGAGGCGATCGAAGACTCCACCGCCGCAGCGTTGCGTGGCCTGGCGGGTCAGGACCCCGAAGGTCCCTCACTTGCATCGCGGGAGGGGTCGGATCGGGTCCTCGGTCCGGCCAAGACGGCAATCGACCGATTCTGGTCGTAGACGGCCGCACTTAACCCTGAGCGATCGGGGTCCGATAACAACACTGGGCCTATCGAGGGAAGCTCATGGGAAAGAACATCGACGAATTGCTCAAAGCCGCCGTTGATCGGGGCGCGTCCGACATCCACATCAAGGTGGGTGCGGCTCCAGTTATCCGTGCCGACGGTGAGTTGAAGCATCTCTCCGACTTCCCATCCCTCACCCCCGAGGACACGCAGGGTTATGCCGAGGCCATGCTCACCCCGAAGGCGACCGCCGACATCGAAGCCAATGGCGTCGCCGACTTCGCATACGGGAAGCAGGAGTTGGGCCGATTCCGGGTCACCGCGTTCCGGCAGCGGGGGTCGATGTCGCTGGTACTGAGAAGGGTCGTCCCGGGAAGCAGGAGCTTCGCGGACCTCGGATTGCCCCGGGTTACGGAGAAGGTGATCAGCACGCCCGGGTTGGCCCTGATCACCGGGAAGTCCGGTTCCGGGAAGACGACCACCATGGCCTCCATCGTCGACTGGCTGAACACCAACAAGTCACTGGCGATCGTCACCATCGAGGACCCCATCGAGGTGCTCCATCCGGACAAGAAGTCGGTGGTGGTCCAGCGGGAAGTCGGTGTCGACACCCCCAACCTGACCACCGCGATCCGTAGTGCGGTACGTCATGACGTGGACGTGATCATGATCTCCGAACTCCCCGATGAGGCCACTGCACGTGCAGCCATCGACGCCGCCGAGACGGGGCGTCTCGTCGTCGCCTCGATGCGCACTTCGGACCCTGCCGAGACGGTCAACCGCCTGGTCACCATGGTTCCCGAGTCAGAGCGCCCCACTGTGCGACGTCAACTTGCCAACACGCTCAATGCGATCGTCAGTCAGGTGTTGATCGATTCGGGTAACGCCAATCGTGTCCTCGCATGCGAGGTGATGACAATCAACGAACGGACCGAGGAGTGGCTCCTTCGCGGTGGCGACCAGAGCAGCCTCTTCGACATCCTCAAGGATGGCGGGTTCTACGGGATGCAGACTTTCGACCAGGCGATGCTCAAGCACGTGGTCGAACGAAATGTGGACATCGGTGTGGTTCTCCCCCATGTCCGCAACACACACGAGATCCGGGCCAAAGCAATGGAAGCCGGTATCGCGTCGTAGCCATTCTCCTCCGATGGCTGACAACGACAACAGGGCCCTTCGCCCACCCGGGCGGAGGGCCCTACTTCGTCTCCTGAACCGCAGGTTTGGGAAAGGGGCCCACTGAAGGGACCCCGCACCGGAAAGGTGTGGGGTAGGGGGCAGTAGTACTCACCAGGGCAAGACCGATCTCACCGGTCGGGGACCAACAGGGGACAGTCATTAACCTGAGCTGGCGTGATCCCCGACCGCCTCCAGTTCCTCACATCCGAGCATCTCCCCCCTGCTCAACTCGCCCGGCTGTTCCGTGACGCCGGAGAGCAGTTGTATCTGGTCGGCGGATCGGTCCGGAACGCCTTCCTCGGGAAGGACATCGAGGGTGACGATTTCGACTTCGCAACCAGTGCCCGACCCGACAGGATCGTCTCGATTCTCGAAGGGTGGGCCGATGCGGTGTACACGGTGGGAGCAGCCTTCGGGACGATCGCAGCCCGAAAGGGCAGGCACACGGTGGAGATCACCACCTTCAGGTCGGAGGTCTACAGGGAAGACTCGAGGAAGCCGGGTATCGAGTTCTCCGACGACATCACCACCGATCTGAGCCGACGCGACTTCACCGTGAATGCCATCGCCCTGTCGATGGAGGACCTGACAGCGCTCGACCCGTTCGGTGGGCTACCCGACCTTGCCGCCGGTGTTCTCCGTACCCCGATGGATCCAGAGATCTCGTTCGGTGACGACCCGTTACGCATGCTCCGGCTCTTCCGGTTCCAGGCGATGCTGGGGTTCACGCCCGACCAGTCGGCTATCGACGCAGTCAGGGAGATGGCTCCCCGGCTATCCATCATCTCGAGGGAACGGATCCGTGACGAACTATCCCGGCTCCTGGTGACCGAGGCCCCGGGAGAGGCCTTGATGCTGGTCGTGGCCACCGGCCTGTCCACCCATTTCCTTCCCGAATTGGACCAACTGGCCATGGCGAAGGATCCCCACCATCGTCACAAGGATGTTCTCGCCCATACCTTTGCCGTGGTCGACAAGACCAGCCCCGACCTTATCCTCCGGCTCGCCGCCTTGCTCCATGACATCGGCAAGCCTGAGACCCGGGAGTTCACGCCGGCCGGGGTCACCTTCCACCATCACGAGGTGGTCGGGGCGCGGATGGCACGTCAGCGTCTCCGTGAGCTGAGGTATCCGAAAGAGGTCGTCGACGACGTCTCCCAGTTGGTCTTCCTCCATCTTCGACCCCACACCCTGAAGATGGGCTGGACCGACTCGGCGGTGCGCCGCTATGTCCGTGACGCCGGGCATCTTCTCGACCGACTCAACGAGCTGGTCCGTTGTGATGTGACCACCGCAAACCCCCAACGGGAACGGAAGATCCAGGACGGGATCGACGAATTGGAACGCCGCATCGCTGATCTGTCGGCGAGGGAGGAACTGGCACGTCTCCGTCCGCCGATCAACGGAAACGACGTGATGGCCTACCTGGGGATCCCCCCCTCGAAGCAGGTGGGAGAGATCATGGACATCCTCCTGGAGAAGCGGATCGAAGACGGGCCATACAACCGGGCAGATGCGTACGCCATCGTGCGGGAATGGGCTTTGGATAAGGGGATCAATGATCCTGGACCGCCCCCCCTGGAGGAGGAGTAGCGGTGATCGTTGTTGCCGTTCTCGGGCTGGTCTTCTCCGCCGTGACCCTGGCGGCATTCGGAGGGCGGTGGGTCTGGTGGCTCGACCTGCTTGCCAACTTCAGGGTCCAGTACGTGGTCGGTCTGGTCATCTTCGGGACGATCCTCATGTCGGGGCGATGGCGCCGGACCGGTTCGGTCGTCCTTGCCGTGATGGTGATCAACCTGGTCCCCGTCCTTCCCCTATTCGTCGGCTCTCCGGGCGATCCCACCTTCGGTGCTCCGACGGTGAGGATCATGACCTTCAACCTTCTGTCCAACAACGACAACTTTTCCGATGTCTTCGCCTACATCGAGAGTGTCGACCCCGACCTGATCCTGTTGCACGAGTCGAGCCGACCCTGGGAGGTCGCCGCCAACTCGGCGGCATTGGGCTACGAGGTGATACTGACCAGGGCGGACAATCTGATCTTTGGCACCCTGGTCCTGGTCAGGGGGAGCAACATCAGCGTCGCCTCCCACGGTTTCGCCACCGGCCAACCGAGAGCCGCCGAAGTCACGTTCCGTCCCCCGGGGTGGGATGAGGACCTGAAGGTCATGTCGACACATCCGGTCCGCCCCAGTAACAGGGAGGCGGCCGGCCTGCGGGATGCGCAGCTGCGATTCGTCACCCAGTGGGCCCAGACCCAGACCGGCGCCTTCGCCGTCGCCGGAGACTTCAACGCCAGTCCGTGGTCGTGGCCGTTCCGGAACATGGTCGCCTCGACCGAGTTGCGGAACTCCCAGATCGGGTTCGGGCACCAACCGACCTTCGACGTCAACTCCAACGCCCTGTTCCGGATACCGATCGACCACGTTCTCCACAGTCGTGCCCTTGGGGTGCTCAATCGTCAGCTTGGCCCGGCCATGGGTTCCGACCACTTCCCTGTTGTGGTCGACCTGGAACTCAGGGGCTAACTTCCCCCCATGGCAAACCATGCTGACCGTCGGCGCCGTCTCGCCGGGGTAGTCGGGGATTCCGGAATCGTCGTTCTACCCGCTGCCACCGAAGTGATCCGGAACTACGACGTCTGTCACCAGTTCCGTCAGGACTCACTGTTCTGGTACATGACCGGCTTCCACGAGCCCGATGCGGTGATGGTTCTCACCCCTGGCCACGACGAGGGTGAGTACACCCTGTTCGTTCCGCCCAAGGATCCGGCCATGGAGGTCTGGACCGGGATCAGGACCGGGCCGGAGGGCGCCCTGGAGCGTTACGGCGCCGACCGCGCCTACAACATCAGCGAGTTCGACGACGTCCTCGAGCGGCTGCTCTACGGTCGGGAGGTCATCTGGTACCGGACCGGCGACCGGGCGTTCGACGAGCGGATGACTGCAGCCATCGAGCGGGCCCGATCCCACCGGGAACGATACGGCGGAGTGGTCCCTTCCAGCGTCAAGGACGTGTCGGTGCCGATCGGGGAAATGATCCTGTTCAAGGACGAGGATGAGATCGACAGCATCCGCCACGCCTGCAATATGAGCGGAGAAGGTCACATGGAGGCGATGCGTTACGCCCGCCCCGGGATGATGGAGTACCAGGTGCAGGCCGCACTGGAGTTCTACTGGCGTCTTGGGGGCTCACCCCGGAACGGGTACCCGTCGATCGTGGCCGGCGGTGCAAACGCTTGCGTCCTCCACTACGTCGAGAACGACTCCCCGCTGGGGCCGGACGATCTTCTCCTCATCGACGCCGCTGCCGAGTGGAATGGCTATTCGTCGGACATAACCCGCACCTTCCCGGTGGGGGGCAAGTTCACCCCGGCGCAGAGGGCGGTTTATGAGACGGTCCTGGCGGCACAACGGAAAGGCGTCGAGCTCGCCGTTGCCGGTTCGACCCTGAAGGCAGTCCACGACGCCTCAACCCGGATCCTGGTAGAAGGCATGGTCGAAATGGGTCTCCTCCCCGGAACCGTGGAAGATGCCCTCTCGATGCATCTCTACCGGGAGTTCTTCATGCACGGGACTTCCCACTGGCTGGGTCTCGACGTCCACGACCGTGGTAGCTATCGGATCGACGGCAAACCTCGACCCCTCGAACCGGGGATGGTCTTCACCGTCGAACCGGGGATCTATGTCGCCCCCGACAAGGCAGAGATCGAACTCACCCTCCTTCGTCACGACCCCGAGGAATGGGCTGAGCGACGGATCAGGTTGGGTACGGCGGCAGCCAGCAAGCTGGAGCAGCAGGAAAAGGAAGCTGCGGAGAAGATCAAGCACAAGGTCCCACCCGAGTTCCTGGGGATCGGAGTGCGGATCGAGGATGACATCCTCATCGTCCCCGGTGGTGGTGAGAATCTGACCGATCTCGTGCCCGTCGAGATGGATGCGATCGAGGCGCTGTGCGCCGAGAGTCCCACAATCCCGCTACCCGCCTGAGACCGGAACGCCGCCGGGGCGAATACGGAGCGTTGGACCCATGGGATTCACGCCAGGCCACGGTACGATTCCTATTCGGAATGCCCCATCGGCTGCTCTACCGCCTCTACGAACGCCGTCTCCTCGCCGAAATCGATCGGGATCGTCTTCCCCGTCATCTCGGGATCGTCCTCGACGGCCACCGTCGTTACGCCCGTCAGGAGGGTCTGGCCAGCTATCAGGAGTCATACCGGGCGGGGATGCGACGTTTCGAGGAGTTCATCGACTGGTCGTCCCGGATGGACATTCCCGCAGTCACCGCATGGCTGCTCAGCCGGGAGAACCTCTCCCGGCCGGCCGAAGAGTTGGAGCCGTACTTCGAGGTTCTGATCGAGCTTTTCGACCGTCTTCCCGACCTGACCCGGTCACTCGACATGGGAATCAAGTTCATCGGGAGTCTCGACCTCCTGCCCGACGATCTGGTGGCAGCGGCCAAACGTGCCCAGGAAGCCAACCCGACCGGTGCCCGTCGGTTGACCATCGCCATGGGCTACGGAGGTCGTCAGGAGATCGTCGATGCGGCCAAGGACCTGGTCTCCGACCTGGCCCGGCAGGGCCTCAGCCCGGACGAGATGGTCGCCGGCATCGATGCCAACTCACTGGGTGCCCACATGTACTCGGCCGATGTTCCCGACCCGGATCTGCTGATCAGGACCTCGGGCGAGTCACGTCTCTCCGGATTCCTGCTCTGGCAGTCGGCATACAGCGAGTTCGTCTTCATCGACGTGAACTGGCCCGGTTTCCGTCACGTCGACTTCCTCCGTGCGCTCCGCGACTACACCGAGCGGGAGCGTCGATTCGGTCAGTGAGGTCGGACTAGACCGTCACCATCGTCGGGTGAAGGTGGGCGACATCCCCGAGCTGTCGTAGCGAGAAGCCCCAGCCGGTGCTGATCCGGGTCAGGGTGAGACGGCTGACACCGGTGTGGGGCTGACGGAAGCGTTCCCATTCCCAGGGCACCGGATCGAGGCCGAGGAGATGGCCCAGCGCCACCGCGTTGGTGCCGGCATGGGCCACGATGATCACCCGCCGCTCGGGATCCTCGACGTTCCACAGGTGACGTCCACCCTCCGTCATAGGGGTGATCCCGTTGGCGGCCAGGGTCTTGTTGAGACCGGTCACCACCCGTTCATGGAACGCCCGGAATGACTCGCCGCCGGGAAGGCCCTCCCACATGTCCTCCATCTCCCTGACATTCGCCTCGGCGAACCGGCGGTCGATTTCGTCTGCGGGAGCGCCATCCCACTCCGGGGGGTTGCGGATCTCCTCGAGCCAGTCGAACGAGTCCATGTCGTGACCCAGCTTCGAGGCGATCGGTTCGGCGGTCTCCATGGCCCGGTTCATCGTCGACGCCCAGATCTGGTCGACCTGATCGAGACTGGTGAGACGGTGCGCCACCCGCTCTGCCTGCTCCTGACCCAGCGGGGTGAGGTTGGGATCGTTACGGGCGACCCGGTTCGGGGTCCAGTCAGGCTGTCCGTGGCGGATGAGGAACAGATCCATAGGGTGGAAACTAGGGGATTGCGTCGGCACCGACAATACGATGTGCCTACGTGCCCCGCCAAGCCCTCATCGAACATCTTTCAACCCATGCCCTCCGCACCGATGGGCCATTCACCCTCCGTTCGGGGCAGGTCTCCGACTGGTATCTCGACGCCCGCCAAACCACCCTTGACGGGGAGGGCAGTTGGCGTGTCGGTCGGGCCGTTTTCGAGGTCCTGGACCCCGGGGTCGAGGCAGTTGGAGGGATGACCATGGGCGCTGACCCGATAGCCGTGGCTACGGCGATGGTGGCGGTCGAAGCAGGCAGACCCCTCAAAGCGTTCTCGATACGCAAGGAAGCCAAGACCCATGGTGTCGGAGGCCGTCTGGTCGGCCCGGTCACACCGGGGACCAGAGTCGCAATCCTCGAGGACACCACGACCACCGGCGGGGCGGCTGTTGAGGCTGCCGGGGCCGCAGAGGAGGCCGGTCTGGTCATCGTCCAGGCGATCTCCCTGGTGGACCGTTCGGGAGGAGAGGCTGAGGCCCGTTTCGCCTCCCTGGGGATTCCCTACCAAGCTTTGATTCGCCCTGAGGATCTGGGAGTCGAGCAATGACGGTGGTGGTGAAACGTTCCGCGCTGAGGATGTGGCTCATGGCGCTGGGCGGGATTCCGATCCTGGTCCTCTCCTTGGACGTGCTCACCAATCGACGTATCACCAACTGGCTCAGGGAGATCGTTTTCCCTCCACGCGACACCCAGATCTTCGAGCCAAGGGATGTCATCTGGGCATGGGTGATGCTGGCCGTAGCCGTCTTCGTGATCATCTGGGGTCTCAAGGAGCTGTTCGTGCCGACCAGGGTGATCGAGTGTCGTCCCGACGGTCTCGCCCTCCGTCTCGCCGGACCCCACAAACCCCCGAGTGTCGTTCCGTGGCGGATGCTCGCCGATGTCGACCAGTACGAGATCGTCGACGAGGGTCAGAAGCTGCCCTACCTCCTGGTCGAGTTCTTCTCAACCGAAGGCCTCCCCGACGATCCCTGGGGAGCAACATGGGTGACCGATCGTGCGGTGGCGATACTGGCCCAGGACTGGTCGGAGACGCCCCTGGCCGTGGCTGAGAAGATCGCCGACTACGCCGTCGAACAGGTAAAGCGTGACTCGATGCAGGCGGTCCGATCCCTCTGGCAGGAAAAGGGGGAGGGAGCCGAGGAGGAGTGACACTCCGGAT
>CAYNSP010000013.1:0-24736 GCA_964400035.1 uncultured Acidimicrobiaceae bacterium
CCTCAAGAAGAAGCTGGTGGAGGAGGGTCGCGAATTCACCAGTGACACCGACACCGAGGTGGTGGCGCACATGCTCGCCGGGATGTCGGATCTTCCGCTCCTGGAAGCCGTCCGTCAGGTGATGAACCAGGCCGAAGGGGCGCTTGCGCTTGCGGTGATGAGACGGTCCGAGCCCGGTGTAATCGTCGGTGCGCGACGTGGTTCACCGCTGGTTGTAGGGAGAGGAGATGGCGAGAACTTCCTGGCTTCCGACATCCCGGCCTTCCTCGAGCACACCAGGGAGATGATGGTCGTGGAGGACGACCGGATCGTCGAGATCAGGCCCGACGGGGTGACCCTGATCGATCTGGAAGGGAATGTGCTGGAGCCCGAGCACCGGAAGATCGAGTGGGACCTAGAGGCGGCAGAGAAGGGGGGCTTTCCCACCTTCATGCTCAAGGAGATCCACGAGCAACCCCATGCCATCGCCGACACCCTGGCCGGGCGGGTCACCCCTGCCGGGAGAGTCGCTCTCAATGAGATGGATCTGGATGATGAAGTGCTGCGAGGCGTGGACAAGGTCTTTGTGGTGGCCTGCGGGACCTCGTTCCATGCGGCGATGATGGCGAAGTACGCCATCGAACGATGGACCCGTCTCCCGGTCGAGATCGACATCGCCTCGGAGTTCAGATACCGCGATCCGGTGCTCGACGGGAGGTCCTTGGTGATCGGGATCAGTCAGTCGGGGGAGACCATCGACACCCTGGCCGCAGTCCGCTACGCCAAGGCGCAGGGCGCCGTCGTGATCGGTGTCAGCAACGTGGTTGATTCGGCACTGGCAAGAGAGTCCGATGCCGTTCTCTACACCCGCGCCGGACCCGAGATCGGTGTTGCTGCCACAAAGACCTTCACCACCCAGCTGGTCGCAATGCAGCTTCTCGGCCTCTACCTGGCTCAGGTCCGCGGGTCGATGGATCCCGGCCGGATCGAGGTGCTGGTCAAGGAGATGCTGAGGCTGCCGGAGCAGGTCGAGACGGCACTGGCATCTTCGGACGAGATCAAGGCGCTCGCCGAACAGTGGAAAGGCGTCAGGGATTACTTCTTCCTGGGCCGGTCCGGGGACTTCCCGGTGGCCATGGAGGGTGCACTCAAGCTGAAGGAGATCGCTTACGTCCGGGCCGAGGGCTACGCCGCCGGGGAGATGAAGCACGGCCCGATCGCCCTGATCGAGAAAGGCGTGGTCGTGGTGGGTGTCGTTGCCGACAGCCATGTGAAGACCAAGACCCTTTCCAACATGGAGGAGATGCGGGCACGGGGCGCCACCATCCTTCTCATCGCAGAGGAGGGTGACGATGTCGGCAGTGTCGCCGACGATGTGATCCGGATCCCCGCCGGCCCGGACCTGCTTTGCACGGTGACTGCGGTGGTTCCACTCCAGCTGCTCTCTTATCATGTGGCGACGGCTCTGGGCCAGGACGTCGACAAGCCGAGGAATCTGGCCAAAACGGTGACCGTGGAGTAGGACTCCCGGGGTTGACTCCTCCCTGACATGAGTAGTCTGTCGGGTGGGGTTCTGGAACAGGGCTTGGTTCGCATTTTGGGGGATTCATATGAAGTGTCGTAGCTGCGAGGCGCCTCTCGAGTTGGTCATGGTCGACCTGGGGATGGCGCCACCGTGTGAAAGCTTCCTTCGTGCCGACCAGGTTGAGCAGGTCGAGTTCTTCTATCCGGTGAAGGTGATGGTGTGCACCACATGCTGGCTGGTGCAGCTTGATGAGTACGTTGCCCCCGAAGGCATTTTCACCGATTACGTCTATTTCTCATCGTTCTCGACCAGTTGGTTGGACCACACCCGTCGGTATGCAGAGAAGATGATCGAGGACTTCAATCTCGACGGATCCTCCCGGGTCCTCGAACTCGCATCCAACGACGGATACCTCCTTCGGTGGTTTGTCGAACGAGGGATTCCGTCCCTGGGTGTGGAGCCTGCGGCCAATGTCGCCGAGGTGGCGGTCGCAGCCGGTATTCCGACGATTGTCGAGTTCTTCACCGCAGATCTGGCCCGAAGGATGGTCGCCGACGGTTACCGCGCCGACCTGATCGCCGCCAACAATGTCCTCGCCCAGGTGCCGCCTCTGCATGACTTCCTCGAGGGGATCTCGATCGTGTTGGCCGACACCGGAGTCACCACCATCGAGGTGCCCCACCTGGCGCGTCTGATCGAGGAGCGCCAGTTCGACACCATCTATCACGAGCACTACTCCTACTTCTCGCTGGGCACCGTGGCAGAGATGGTCCGTCGCCACGGACTCGAGGTTTTCGATGTCGAGGAGCTTCCGACACACGGAGGCTCCCTGCGCATCTATCTCCACCATGCCTCCGATGGGTCCCACCCCCCGACTGACCGTGTTGAGGCGATGCTTGCCTACGAGGATTCGAAGGGGCTTCGAACCAAGGCGCCGTATGTGGCCTTTGGTGAGGCGGTGAAGAACCTGAAATGGGCCCTGATGGAGCTTCTCATTGACCTGAAGCGGCAGGGCAAGGAGGTGGTGGGTTATGGGGCAGCCGGCAAGGGCAACACCCTTCTCAATTACTGCGGAATTCGCACCGATTTCCTCACCTATATCGCCGACCGCAACCATCACAAGCACGGGCTGTTCACACCCGGCACACACATCCCGGTGGTGGCACCGGAGATGATCGATCAGACCACCCCTGATGTGGTGATGATCCTTCCCTGGAATCTGAAGGATGAGATCATGCGCCAGCTCTCGGCACATCAGGAACGCGGTGGTCAGTTCCTCATCCCGATCCCGGACCCGGTTCTGATTGGAGGGGATCGATGAAGGTCGTGCTGTTCTGCGGTGGTCAGGGGATGAGGATCAGGGACTTCTCATCGGACATTCCCAAGCCCATGGTCCCCCTAGGGTACCGGCCGATCCTGTGGCATCTGATGAAGTACTACGCCCACTTCGGTCACAAGCAATTCATCTTGTGCCTGGGCTACCAGGCGGACGTGATCAAGAGGTTCTTCCTCGAATACCGCGAGGAGATCTCGAACGACTTCGTGCTTTCCAACCGCAATGTCGATCTGCTGGCGAGCGACATCGATGACTGGGAGATCACATTCGTCGACACCGGGGTGCACACCGAGATCGGGGAGCGACTCCGGAGGGTCAAGGACCACCTGGACGGGGACGACTACTTCCTCGCCAACTACGCAGACGCCCTCGTCGATCTCGACCACGACTCCTATGTCGATACGGTCGTCTCCAAGGATGTCGTGGCTGGTCTCGTGGCTGTCCGTCCCCCGCAGAGTTATCACGCCTTGAACATCGAGGATGGTTCGTGGGTGACTTCTGTCACTCCGGTGTCGGAAGCCGACATCTGGTTGAACGGCGGCTTCTTTGTCCTCCGCCAGGACATCTTCGACTACATCCAACGGGGAGATGACCTGGCGACGGAGACCTTCGCTCGCTTGATGCCAGAACGGCAGCTCTATGCCCACAAGTTCGAAGGATTCTTCGGTCCGATGGACACCTTCAAGGATAAGAATCGCCTGGACGGCTTGTGGGAACGGGGAGAAGCCCCGTGGGTGGTGTGGAAAGACAATAATCACGGGTCGTGATCACCTTCTCCCCCCAGGCTGAGGGTCTCGTGCTGGCCCTCGGAGCCCACGCCGACGACATCGAGATTGCGGCCGGCGGCACCCTGCATCTTCTCGCTGCCGCCTACCCGAACCTCAAGTTCCGAATGCTTGTTGCGTCGGCGAACGAGGTGAGACGCGATGAGTGCCTTGAGAGCGCACGGCTCCTGCTGGGTGATCGGGTCACTGTCGAGGTCGGGGCTTCTCGTGACGGCTTCCTTCCATACGACAACCCGTCTGCTGTGAAGGAATGGCTACGTGACTCTGGTGGAGAACCTGCGCTCGTTTTCAGCCCGTGGCAGCAGGACAGCCATCAGGACCATCGGCTGGTCGGTGCTCTGGCCTGGCAGATTTTCAGGGGGATCACGATTCTGGAGTACGAGGTCCTCAAGTGGGAGGCAGAGGACTTCGTGCCAAATCTGTATGTCCCACTGACGCCGGACCATGCCCATCACAAGCTCGCTCATCTGGCTGCAACCTTCCCGAGTCAGCATGACAAGCCGTGGTACGACCGCTCGGTTTTCGAGTCTGTCCTGCTCCGTCGGGGCGTGGAACATGGTCACACCCGGTACGCCGAGGCGTTCGTTGCCCGAAAGCTGGCGCTGAAACCCGAATCGTCCCGCGAATTCCCACAGTGAAGGTGAATCCAACCTCGCTGGCTGACGCGGTTCTCGTCGAGGCCGATATCCACACCGACGAACGCGGTTCGTTCATGAGGACCTTTGCCGCTGAGGTCTGGGATGGGGCCGGGCTGGATAGCGACGTGGTTCACTGCAATGTCTCCAACAACCCGGTTGCCGGGTCCCTCCGTGGTTTGCACTTCCAAGTTGACCCGTGGGCCGAAGCGAAGTCGGTCCACTGCATCCGGGGCCTGATCTGGGACGTGATCGTGGATCTGCGACCCGACTCGCCGACGTTCATGCAGTGGGAGGGATTCCATCTCGCCCCCGGAACGACACTGTTCGTTCCGGAAGGCTTCGCACACGGGTTCCAAACGTTGGAAGCTGACAGCACGATTCTGTATCTGATGAGCGCCCCCTATCACCCGGAGGCCCAGAGAGGAATCCGCTTCGATGACCCACGACTCGGTATCGAGTGGCCCGTCCCGGTGACGATCATGTCCGATCGGGACCGAACCCTCCCTCTTCTGGAGGAGATCTCTGACCTGTTGAGCTAAGTCGGAGGGAAGACCGGTCTGACGGGTCGACCCTCCAGGAACCGGTCATATCCGTCCTCGAGGGCCTGCTTGTACACGGTGAGTGCTCCCGCGGCGGCATCAATCGTGAGGTCGATGTCTGACGTCGTGTGCATGGCGCCGACCACGAAGGATGGGGCCACCACCCCACGCTTCAGAAGCTCTTGCATGAACAGCGTTCGGAATCCCTGGGACGGCCTCTTCTCCTGGTCACGGGTGGCGAAGACGAGGTTCGGTTCGCGTCCGATCACCTCGACGTAGCCCCCTAGAGAAAGACTGGCGATCACCTCCTCCACGCCAGACTTCAGCAACCCTCCGATCTCGTACAACCTCTCAATGATTCCATCCCGCTGGTAGATCTCCTGTGTCTTCCGCATCGCGGCCAGGGCGTGCGTCTCCGCACCATGGGTGGTCGAAAGTAGGAAAACCCGGTACTCGTCACGATTCTCCAGTGACGCGATCTCCATGACTTCCCGACGGCCCGCCAGTGCTGAGATCGCAAAGCCATTGGCGAGGGCCTTTCCGAACGTGGAAAGGTCGGGTTCCACGTCATGGAGTTCCTGGGCACCTCCCATTGCGATCCGTCGCCCCGCAACCATCTCGTCCAGTATGAAAAGGGCGCCGTTTGCATGGCAGAGCTGACGCACCTCAGCCAGGAAGCCCGGGAGTGGAGACACCTCACGCTCGCCCTCCATGATCACGCAGGCGACCTGGCCCGGGTTGGCGTCAAAGATCGCCCTCAGCTGCTCGATCTGGTTAAAGCCGAAACTCAGGGTGAGCTCGCTTATCGCTTTGGGGATCCCCCCGTTCATGGTGGTTGTCCCGATGTACCAGTCATCTGTGGAGAGGAACCCACCGCATGCCGCCACTAGGTCCCTACCCGTGTATGCACGGGCTAGCTTTACCGCCGCAGTGGTCACGTCAGACCCGTTCTTGGCGAACTTGACCATGTCTGCTCCAGGGAGCACCGACAGGAAGTCCTCGGCGGCCTTGAGTTCCAGGACGCCGGGGCGGGCGAAGTTGGTCCCGAGGGTCACGGCGGCGGCCGCGGCCTCGGTTATCTCGGGATGCGCGTGACCAAGCGATACCGCTCTGAGTCCGCTTCCGTACTCGACGTATCGATTTCCATCCACATCCCAAACATGAGCACCCTGCCCGCGTTCGATCACCGGCGCGATCAACTCGGGATACTGGTCATCGCCCTTCGCGTATGTGTGAGCCCCCCCGGGAATCAACTCGGCCAGCCGTCGCGCGGCCTGCCTGCTCAGTTCCCACGCCATTCAACCCCCTTTGAGCACCCTGGAAGGCTAATCCAGGTGTTTACGATGTGGAAGATGGAGAGGAAGGTGGAGGCTCCGGGTGTCACCTGCAGGGTATCGGCAGGGATCCCAGGGGAGGGGCGACCCCCGTTTTCCGGGAAGTCGGGTCGCTACAGGTGATGTTCGTATTGCCGATACCCCGAGTAGGTCTGTTGGTGGTGTGGTGAGCCGTCATCCCGTCATCGGATCGCTACCGATTTCAAGGCACAGGTTGGAAGGATGAATTCGCGCACGGGAGGGGGACCGACGGTAGATCAGCGTTGGCGAACTCGTATTCGGTCCTGGCTATATGCGAGGGCCAAATCGATCGGGTTTCTGGGCCTGCATGTGCCAAACATCGCAGCCGCCCTCCAGTCGTTCTACGTGCGACTACGCCGTCTGCGCTTCCCCGGATATTCTCCACCGGAGGTCGTCGGCAGGGTCGAGACGGCAAACGGCTGGGCGGTTCAATGGAACTTATCGACGCCTGCTGACCCGGCACTCTTCAAGGTCGTCCATCCCGAGACCGTCGTCACATACAAACCTCCGACAAGCATCGATGGGGTCAACGACCACCTCTTCGAACTCCCGACCACCGATGTTCCCGCCGCGGTTGTTGTGGAAGTCCCCCGAGGACGGGTTGCGGGCGACGGAGTGGTCATCGGTGCCGACAACCGGATCATCATGCAGCTTTCCAAGCCGGTAGCCCCCCTGGAGATCGAGGCTGACGGCAGGCTGTCGGAGGCGCACGCTTCTCATTTTGCGGTGACACGTCCGTTCAGAACCCCGCCAAGGCATCTCCCCGGAACCACCCTGGTGATGTCGAGTTACGGGGGTCGGGGCTACGCCCCCTGGATGTTCGACGTCTTGCCGCGGTTGGGCCTGGCGTTAGGGGCCGGTATCGATCTCGCGGAAATCGACTGGTTCCTGGTGAACAACTACTCAGCCGGTTTCCAGGTAGAGACGCTGAACGTACTGGGAGTTGACCCCCGCAAAGTGGTCACCTCTTTCAGGAACCCGCACGTGACCGCAGACCGACTTATCGTGCCATCGATCCCGAGGGAAGGCCATATGGTCCCACCGTGGGTCTGTGATTTCCTCAGGGATAGGTTCCTGCCGATGGCCAGTTCAACGCCGTTCCGCGGTGGTCCCCGGGTCTATGTCAGTCGTGACAAGACCAACCACTGGCGTGTCCCCAACGAGGAAGCGCTGATGGGTGTCTTGGAGCGCTTCGGTTTCGTGCGGGTGCTCCTTGAGGATTACGGGATCGCCGAGAAGGTTGCCCTCTTCGACCAGGCCGAGATAGTGCTGGGTCCTGAAGGAGCCGGCCTGACCAACATCGTGTTCTGCCGCCCGGGAGCGGCCGTTGTCGAAATGGTGATCCGGGGGATCGTCGACCTCCATATTTGGGACATTGCCAACAGGGTGGAAGTTGACTTCTATCCACTTTTCTTCGGGGATCCGATCGACTTCCAACTGTATGGCGCTCCGGTCGACCCGGATCGAGTGGTTGAGACTCTTCACCTCGCCGGAATCGACCCGTGAGTGACGACCTAGCGACCCGGAACGCACGGGACTCCGTCGAAAGGTTTGATCGAGAGAAGGCAACCACCGTCACGAAGGCAATCCTTCGGGATCTGTTCGATGTTCCCCGCAGCCTGACAGGGGATGGGAACCGCAAGGCGTTGGAGTATCTCGGTGAGATCGTTCCGGGACTCAGCACCGTTGAGGTGCCCAGTGGCAGGCGGCTATTCGATTGGGTAGCGCCACCGGAATGGCGCATCCGGGCGGGGCGTCTGACGGGTCCGGATGGGTCGGTCATCGTTGACTTCGCCCACTCGCCTCTTCATGTGATCGGGTACAGCGAAGCTGTAGATGCCGTCTTCGACCTCGACGACCTGCTGCCGCATCTTCATTCCCTCCCCGAACGACCCGAGGCGATTCCCTACCGCACCAGCTACTACGAGCGGACCTGGGGGTTTTGCCTGCCCCACAGGCAGCTGATGTCCCTTCAACCGGGGAGGTACCACGCCTTCATCGATGCCGAGCTCGATGACAACGGATCCCTTTCCTACGGGGAGGCGCGACTGGGTGGAAACAGCCGGGAGACAATCGTCACAGCGCACATCTGTCATCCGGCCCAAGCGAATGACAACCTGTCGGGTGTGGCCGCAGTGGCGGCCGCCTTCCAACAACTGTCTTCACTCAACCTGCGAAACGGTGCTCGCGCCCTGTTCTTGCCGGGTGGTATTGGGTCTCTGGCCTGGCTCACGGGTAATGAGTCGCTGGTTCCCGAAATAGCCGGCGGAATCTCCGTCGCTTGCGTTGGCGATACGGCGTCACTCAGGTTCAAAACGACCCGCGAAGGTCAAGCCGTAGTTGATCGGGCTGTCGGACTTGTCGCTGCCGAGATGGGAATCGAGCTCGCTCAGATTCCGTTCGACCCGTACGGGTTCGACGAGCGGAACTTTTCATCGCCCGGATTTGCACTTCCGTTTGGGTCTCTGACGCGATCAGGACACGGCGGATACCCGGAGTATCACTCATCCGACGACTCGATCGACCTGGTTGAGGTCGACAGGCTTGTTGAGGCGGCGGAGTTCGTGTTCAGGTTTGTGGTGATGATGGCCTCCAACCGGAGACTCTTGCGGACGGAGCCTCGAGGCGAACCCCAGTTGGGGCGACGCGGGTTATACGGCTCGATCGGGGGACTTCGCTCCCGACCCGAGTTCGAAACGGCGCTCCTATGGGTGGCCAATTTCGCCGATGGGGACCATGACCTGGTGGATGTCGCTACCCGCTCCGGAATCAGATTCTCCGACGTCGTCGCAGCCTCTGATGCATTGGAGGACGCCGCGGTCGTATTCGACCCCGACGAATAACCGTCCTGAGAGCGATTGTGGCCGGGTTCGCATGCCCACTCGTGTGATTGGCCCGGCGGTCACTGGCTACAATGACTCTGAAAGCTCTAGGTGGGGGTTCATGATGAGTTTCGCACGCGTCTGCATGGGGTGTCACGATGTCTGTTGAGACCGTGAGAAGGGTCCTGGTGACCGGCTCTCAGGGCTATATCGGTTCGGTTCTGACCGCCCTGCTCGTCCAGCAGGGGTACGAAGTCATCGGACGGGACCTCGGTCTGTACAGAGAATGCAGGTACCCCGGTGGAAGTTTCGACTCAGACCCGTGGGATGCGCGCAACGCTTCCCCATCGGATTTCGTGGGCATCGACGCGGTGGTTCACCTTGCCGCCTTGTCCAACGACCCCCTTGGTGACCTGGATCCGAAACTGACCTACGAGATCAATCACGACGGCACTCTTGCCACGGCCGCTGCAGCCAAGGAGGCAGGGGTCCCACGATTTGTCTTCGCCTCCTCATGCTCACTCTACGGCGCCGCGGCCGGGGGCGACCTTTTAGACGAGACCGCGCAGATGGATCCGTTGACTCCATACGCGGAAACCAAGGTGACGGCTGAACATGCACTGACCGACATGGCCGACGATCGCTTCTCTCCGACCTTTCTCCGAAATGCGACCGTTTACGGGCCATCGCCGTCGCTTCGGCTCGACATCGTGGTCAACGATCTCTGCGCATCGGCGGCGGCCACCGGAAAGATCGTGTTGAAGTCCGACGGCAGTGCGTGGCGTCCCCAGGTCCACGTCACCGACGTCGCCCGCGCGGTGGCCGCCGTGCTGTCAGCTTCCCGGGATGTGGTCCACAACGAGGCGTTCAACGTGGGCCGCAGTGACGACAATCTGACGGTACTTCAGATTGCGGACTTGGTCGCAGACGCCAGTGGAGCGGGCATCGAGTTCGTCGACGGTGCTGCTGCGGACGTACGCAGCTACCGCGTTGATTTCTCAAAGATCGAGCAACTGATCCCTGAATTCCGGCCGATGTGGACCGTGGCCGAGGGCGTGAAGGAGTTGATCGCCGACTTCCAACGGACCGGGCTGTCGGCCAGCGAGTTCGGGCGTTACCGACGTCTCCACGAAATAAAGAAGCTAATGGCCGAAGGTCGGCTCGCCGGAGATCTGACCTGGCTCAGCTGAGCGCTGACAGACTGCACGTTTCTGACAGAGTTCAATACCCGTGACGACCGAACATGGCCAGGGGCGTCTTCACGATGATGCTCAGATCGTGCAGGAATGAAGCGCGATCGATGTACTCGAGGTCGAGGTCAGTGCACTCATGCATTGCCTTGCCGTTGCGCTCGGAGATCTGCCACGGGCCCGTCACGCCTGGCTTGACCAGGTGACGCTGGTGCTGCCACGGCTCGTACTTGCTGACGATGATCGGCATCTCAGGTCGGGGCCCAACGAGGCTCATGTCACCCTTGACGACATTCCAGAACTGCGGAAGTTCATCGAGTCGCGCCGCACGAAGAATCTTGCCAACCCCTTTGACTCGCGGGTCATCAGGTGCCTTGTGGTTCCGACGTCGCTCTTCGCCCTGATATCCGTTCTGATTCACCCGGCGATCAGGGATCATCGTGCGGAGCTTGTACAACTGGAAGGGTTTTCCGCCCAGCCCGATCCTCTCCTGAGAGTAGAACACAGGTCTGCCGAGTGAAACGAGGATGCACACCGCAGAAATCAGAATTATCGGCAGGACGAGGAGTAGCAGCACTGCTCCCACCAGCCGGTCGAACACCGGCTTGACCACCCTCAAGTACAGATCCTGACGTCCCTGGTCGCCTACGTATCCCGCGCCGACCTCGGCCGCGGATGTGAGTGGCCCACCACCACTATTAGTCGTCATTGCCCCCAGCTCCCGCTGATAGATTTGCCCCACGAATCTGGCGATTCGTAGCGGGAGCCTACCACCACCCACAGTGGTGACGCAATCCGAGTTTTCCGGCGATTTTCGCGGGATTGACCACTTTTAGTAGGCGATACTCATTTGATGAGGTAGTGTTCGGCAGACCGGATGGGTGTCCGGTTAGTTAAAGGGGGGCGATGATGGAGCGCGTGCTAGTTACCGGTGCCGGTGGGTTCATTGGACATCACCTGGTCACCTATCTCAAAGAGCGTGGCTATTGGGTTAGGGGAGTCGACATCAAGGTCCCCGAGTACACCGATATCGACGCCGATGAGTTCGAGTTGCTCGATCTCAGGATGCCTGGCGCTGCCGAGCAGGCGACGGCCGGGGTGGATCATGTCTACGCCCTGGCGGCCGATATGGGTGGGATGGGCTTCATCTCGTCCAACTACGCCATGATTCTGCGGAACAACGCACTGATCAACATCAACACCATCGAGGCGGCGAGGCAGAACGGTGTTAGGCGATACCTGTACTCGTCCTCTGCGTGTGTGTATCCAGAACATCTTCAGGAGGATGCCGATGTAGCACCCCTGAAGGAGAGCGACGCCTACCCGGCCAACCCGCAGGACTCATATGGTTGGGAGAAGCTCATCTCCGAAAAACTCGCGGAGTATTACCGGGCCGACTATGGGCTCGAGACCCGAATCGTCCGTTTCCACAACGTCTTCGGCCCGTACGGTACCTACGATGGCGGTCGGGAGAAGGCACCGGCAGCCATTTGTCGGAAGGTGGCGCTGGCCGAGGACGGCGGCAAGATCGAGATCTGGGGAGATGGGGAACAGACGCGCTCCTTCTGCTACATCGATGACTGCGTGGAAGGCATTTACCGACTCATGCAGTCCGATTTCGCCGATCCGCTCAACCTCGGGACCGACCGGATGGTGTCGATCAATGAGCTGGCGGACATCATCATCGACATCTCTGGCAAGCAGGGGCTGACACTCGAGCACATCGACGGACCCCAAGGGGTTCGGGGACGCAATTCCGATAACACACTGCTCCGAGAGGTTCTCGGATGGGAGCCTTCGACGTCGCTGGAAGACGGCCTTGCCGTCACCTACCGATGGATCGAGAAGCAAGTCGCATCTCACTGATCCCCAGGGTTGACGTCCTCGGGGTCAGGGTTAGCGCCGTCAATCCCGACCTGGCGGTCGGTCTGATCGGTAACTGGATCGCGGACGGGGCAAGGGAATATGTCTGCGTGACCGGTGTCCACGGTGTCATCGAGTCACAGGACGACCCCGAGCTGTTGCGCATCCATAACGAGTCAGGAATGACGACTCCTGACGGTATGCCTTTGGTCTGGTGCGGGAGATATGCCGGGGCTGCCCAGATCGACCGTGTCTACGGTCCGGATCTGATGCTCAGGGTGTGTGAGGAATCCGTCCGATCCGGGTGGTCGCATTATTTCTACGGCGCGGCGCCGGGTGTGGCCGAGCAGTTGGCGTCTCGGTTGTCGGCAAAGTTTCCGGGGCTGCGGGTGGCCGGTACACACACCCCACCTTTTCGCGAACTGACCGAGGGTGAAGTCGAGGCCGTTGTTGCTGAGATCAACCGCTCGGGTGCTGACATCGTGTGGGTTGGCCTGTCGACACCAAAGCAGGAGCGATGGATGGCAAGCTTCCGACCGCTCCTGGACTCACCCGTCCTGATCGGCGTCGGAGCCGCATTTGACATTCACGCCGGAAACTTGCGCCAGGCGCCCAGGTGGATGCAACGGTCGGGCCTCGAATGGTTGTTCCGCCTTGCGGTCGAGCCGCGGCGCCTCTGGCGTCGGTACCTAAAGGCCAACCCCAGGTTTCTCTGGGGTGTCTTCCGGTCCCGACCAGCGATTGTTGAGGAGTAGTCGGACCCCGGTGGCTCCTAAGCCTCCCCGCCGGGCCCCACGGATTTGGCAACCTCTAGGAAAACCTTCCTCAGGGCTTCGATGTGCGCCGCCAGGGTGAAATCCTGTTCGAATCGTTGTCGTCCGGCGGTGCCCATCGCGTGGCGTAGCCCCCTGTCTTGAGCCAGGCGGAGGAGAGCATCGGCGAGGGCAGTTGGGTTGCCGGGTTCGACAAGGAGGCCGGTCACACCATCGTCGACCATCGACGGGATGCCACTGTGTCGGGTAGAAACCACCGGTAGGCCGGTGGCCATCGCTTCGAGTATGACAACGGGAGCTGTGTCGTACCGCGTCGGATGGCACAGCACGTCACTGCTCTCGAAGACAGCCCACTTGGCGTCACCTTGCAGTTGGCCCAGCCACCCGATGCGGTCTTCGAGGCCGTATTCAGAGACGGCTTCGTTCACAGTGTCAGCAAACGTGGGGTCGTCGAATTGCCCCATGAACTCGACACGTAGATTCAAACCCCGGTCGACCAGGATCCTGGCGGCTTCGACAAGTGTGAGGACACCTTTGGGTTCCATCAGGATGCCGACGAAAAGAACGCGCAAGAGGTCGTCATCACTAGGTCGCCTGAGGGGATTCGCACGGCGAGGATGAGCAATGCCGTTCGGCACGATGTATTCCCTCTTCGCCCGCAGCGCCTTTCCGTCCTCGGGGGCTAACGATGAGATCCGGATAACGGCTGCCGGGTCGAAATAGGCGACGCGGAACACCGCTCGCTGCCACTTCGGGAGACTCTCGTACAAGAGCCCTAGTCCACTTGCGTGGAAGTGGAACACGGTCGCTGGAAACATCCATCTGGTGGCGAGAAGGATGGCAAAGTCCCGGAACATCGGAACCCGGTTTGGCCCCGCTGGTGGGTAATAGAGAATCCTGGGGCGATACCTGACCCGGTTGTACGCGATCTTGACGACAAGGGTCAGGAGCCGGAAGAGTTTGGAGAGGCGGAGACGGCCAACTTGTGAGATGTCGGCCGAGAATCCCATCCGGACATGTCGAATCTGTACCCCTTCGAGGTCTGCCTTGACGAGATGCTCGATCATCACGGCCTGCCCGTAGTGGGGTGGTGGTGTCTGACCGACAACCAGGACTGTGACCAATTTCCCGACCCCCTAACAACCGGTGATCGCAGGAGGATACCGTTGCGTAATCCCCATTCTCCCTTGCGATACCGAAGGTTCAGGGGGTTGTAGCATCATCGCGTGAAACGAGGGGTGAGTGTAAGGGCGACTCTGGCAGGCCAGGTCGATGCCGGGTTCGCCTCGTTGGCATCCTTCGCATGCGCAGTCTTCGCTGCGCGGGTCCTCCCTCCGGCTGTTCTCGGTGCATACGCGCTCTTATTCACAGCGTTTGTCGCCATCGCTCAGGTTTCCACCCAGCTGGTGTTCACACCTTCGGAGGTGGATTCAGTTCGCCAACCCCAAGAGCTCCGGCTCGGGATGTGCGCTACCTCTGTTCCGCGGGGGGCAGGTATTTCAGTTCTCGCAGCCTGTCTCGTGCCCTTGGGAGTCCTGCCTGTCTGGTCTCATATCACCACTCCGCAGCTGATCGGCCTGGCCGTCACAGCCACGTTGGCTACGGCGCTTTCGCCGATTCAGGATCATCTGAGACGTGCCTTTCACATCGGTGGTCGTTCATGGGTTTCGGCACGGATGTCGATCTTCCAGTTCGTTGTCACCGTGGCCGCCCTCCTCCTCATCACTCAAATGCTCGGGCCGGAGTGGGCCCCTTTTGGGGCACTAGCGGTAGCCAACGCATTCACCACCGCACTCGGTATCTGGCAGCTGCCTCGTAAGCTCGTGGGCTTTGTCGCCCCGGCGTTCCGCACGGTTCTGGCTTCGGGCAGGTGGCTGCTCACCGCTGGTTTGGGAGAGCCTCTCCTGGCTTATGGAGCGCTGACCATCGTTTCCCTCCTGGCCGGCCCTGACACATTGGGCTTCGCCGAAGGGGCGCGTGTCGTGGCACAACCGCTGAATGTGGTGGCATTTGGCCTGTCCGCGGTGTTTGGACCGAGGGCTATTGAAGCCGCTGACCGGGGCGACGAGGGAGAAGCCAAACGTCTTCGTCGACGGGTCCTGCTCCTCGTCGCGATTGTGGGTGGCCCGTACTTCGCAATCGCGGCATTCCCTTGGGCTGGTAATCCGATGGTAGGCCTCGTGCCATCGGCGTTCGAGGTGCCATATCTTGTGGTTGTAGCGTTTGCAGCGTCTTTTGCGACCACACTGTTGATTCCTCTACACGCGGAACTGCTCGGCTGGGGCCAGGAGAAAGCGGTGGCGCGATACGCACTATCTGACGGCGTCGTACAGGTAGCCACGGCGACATCCGCTCGACTTCTCGGAAGCTACACAGTTCCGATCGGCTGGACCGTCGGTGCCGCCACGTTTGTCGTCCTGGCGCACCGTCGCCTTATGCGGTTGTACACCAGAGCCGGACGTGGGGCAAGGGAGTCGGGGACGTCTTCGGAAACGCCGGAGGACTGACGATAGTTAAGGGGTCGCCTACACTCGCGGCCGCAGACTCGATCAGGGGGGGTGAAGGGCCTTGAAGAAGGCGTTGATAACCGGCATAACGGGGCAGGATGGTTCGCACCTTGCCGAGTTACTGCTTGAGGAGGGATATGAAGTCCACGGCATTATTCGACGTGCCTCGAGCTTCAACACCCACCGGCTGGATCACCTTTATAAGGACCCGCACGAGGATGAAGTTCGGCTCTTTCTTCACTATGGAGACCTCACCGACGGATCTCAGTTGGCTCGCATCATCCGAACCATCGAACCAACGGAGATCTACAACCTGGGTGCGCAGTCCCATGTTGCGGTTTCCTTCCACCAGCCTGAGTACACGGGGGATGTTGACGGCATCGGGGTTATTCGCCTGTTAGAAGCCATCCGAGATGCCAATATCGAGACCCGTCTTTATCAGGCTGGGACTTCAGAGATGTTTGGGGACTCACCACCGCCGCAGAGCGAGAAGACTGAGTTTCGGCCGAGATCGCCCTATGCGGCAGCAAAGGTTTACGCCCATTGGATGGTCTCGAACTATCGAGAAGCGTATGGGCTATTCGCTTGCAACGGAATCCTGTTCAATCATGAGGGGGAGCGTCGCGGCGAAACCTTCGTTACGCGCAAGGTTTCCAGAGCGGTTGCGCGCATCGTGGCTGGAGAGCAAAGGGAGTTGTTTCTCGGAAACCTCGATGCCAAGCGTGACTGGGGATATGCGAAGGACTATGTGAAGGCGATGTGGCTCATGTTGCAGGCTGACAAACCTGACGACTATGTCGTCGGGACCGGAGAGTCGCATAGCGTCCGGGAGTTCTGTGAGGCGGCGTTCGGTGTTGTCGGGCTGGACTGGCGTGAGTTTGTTCGCGTCGACCCCACGTACTTTCGGCCCACTGAAGTCGAGCACCTCTGTGCTGATCCTGACAAGGCACGAAGTGTCTTGGGCTGGGAACCGGAAACCACGTTCTCAGAACTTGTCATGCTGATGGTCAACGCTGACCTGCAGACAGTCGGTGTCTTACCCGAGCGGGCATCCACGATTGCAGCGTCACGATTCCCATCGGCTGTGTTGCCATGAAGGTCGACCTCGCTGGCAAGAGAGTCTGGGTGGCCGGGCATCGGGGGATGGTCGGGAGCGCCGTTGTTCGGAGACTGGCAAGAGAGCCCATTGGACAGCTCATCCTGGCGACATCGTCGGAGGTCAACTTGACTCGCCAAACGGAGACCGAGGAATTCGTCTTGAGCCAACGGCCCGATGTGGCGATCGTTGCTGCTGCTCGTGTTGGAGGGATTCACGCCAATCGGTCCGCCCAGGCTGACTTCCTCTACGAAAACACCATGATCGCTGCGAACTGTCTGAACGCATGTCGTTTGGCCGACGTGGGCAAGGTGGTGGTCCTCGGGTCGTCTTGCATCTATCCCGCCGAGGCCGAACAGCCGATCCGGGAGGAGTACCTGTTGACTGGTCCCCTCGAGGAGACAAATGAGGGTTACGCCATCGCCAAGATTGCGGCGTTGGAACTAGGCAAGATGCTCAGACGCCAATATGGAATGGACGTTATCTCGCTGATGCCTACGAATCTGTACGGCCCCGGGGACAACTACGACCTGGCAACATCACATGTTGTCCCCGCACTCTTGCGGAAGGCTCATGAGGCAAAGGAGACACGCGCTCCTACTCTGACTCTTTGGGGTAGCGGCAGACCGAGACGGGAATTCCTGCATGCTGATGACCTCGCGGATGCGGTTGTCTTCGCTTTGACTCATTACAGCGATGAGGGCCACCTAAATGTTGGAACAGGCAAAGACATCTCGATTCTTGAGTTGGCGGAGATGATTGCGGGGATTGTCGGGTGGCAGGGTGACTTCGTTTTCGACACGACAATGCCTGACGGAACGTACAGGAAGCTTCTGGATGTATCGAAGCTCAATTCTTTGGGTTGGGCCGCCTCTATCCCATTGAGGGAGGGGCTTGAGTCCACATACCGGGCCTGGCGGGACTCCTGATGGAATGGCCAAAGATCTCCGTGGTCACACCATCTTGGAACCAGGGAGCCTTCATTGAGGAGACCTTCAAGAGTATCCACTCCCAGGGTTATCCGAATCTGGAGCACATCGTTATCGACGGGGGGTCGACCGATGACTCCGTGGACATCATCAACCGATATGAGGACAGGCTCGCCTATTGGGTTTCCGAACCCGATGAAGGGCAGACGGACGCGCTCGCGAAGGGCTTCGACCGAGCAACGGGGGACATTCTTTGCTGGCTCAATTCCGACGATCTGTTTGAGCCCGGGTGCCTATTCGAAGTCGCTGAATACTTCATGAGACATCCCGATGTGCAGTTCATATATGGGGATGGCCGATGGATTGACGCTGACGGCCGTCCGATAAAGACCAAGAGAGAGCATCGCTGGAACTGGTTCGTGTGGCTATACGATCACAATTTCATTGGGCAGCCGTCTGCATTCTGGCGATCCAGTCTCTATCGAGAGGTTGGAGGGATCGACCGGTCTTTTGACTTGGCGATGGACGCCGACCTCTGGGCTCGCTTTTCCGAACGCTCGCAGCCACATCATGTCCCGCGCGTATGGTCGGCGATGCGCTTCTATCCAGAACAGAAGAACACACGTCTCCGCGATCGTAGCGATGAAGAGATAAGGCTGATTAGGAGTCGATACGTAAGGCGTCGTGGTTGGCTAGCCGAGCGGTTGCTCGCTACGGCGGCGCGAGTGTTCCGCGTGATACTCAAGGCGGCTCGGGGAGGGTATCCCCCGAGGGAGGTAGTAGCTCACGCGATTGACGTCGTGGGGTTGGGCCGAGGTAAGTCGGGGAGACGCCAGACAGTCGTCAAATAGCGGGTGGGCTGTTAGTTGAAGGTGCTGTGGGTGTCGTGTCCTAGGTTGCGCCATTGGCTTGGGGTGTGGGTCTGGCGCTTCCACATGAATGGTGTGTTGCCATTGGCGGTGTATGTGTTGTTGTCGAATTTGATGGTGCCGGTGGCGGTGACGTCCTGGCCGCTGTTGACTAGGACTCCGGTGTGTCCGGTGGAGTAGCTGATCTTGTTGCCAGTGACTGTGAGGTGGGTTGTCGCCCAGCTGCCTCGATCGTCCTGGATTCCCATGATGCCCCCCCGGTTTCCGCTGACTGTGTTGTTGAGCACCTGGACGTTGTTGGAGTTGGCAATGAGGATCCCGCCCATGTAGAACCCGTGGGCGTTGTTGGTGACAGTGTTGTTTCGGATCACAGCTGATCCTGAGACTTCATGCATGATTCCCGGCCCGACGTTGTCTTTGACTGTGTTGTTCTCATAGACGGTTCTGTGGTTGTTGATGTCAGTCCATAGGCCGGGTCCACGGTTGTTGTGCACGTTGTTCCCTGCCACATACAGGTCGGTTGTGTTCACGAACTTGGTTCCGCCCGCCTCCCAAGCCATGTCATAGCGGTTATTCGGGTTGTTGTAAGCGATCGTGTTGTTGATGATCCGTCCGTTCGCCCCTTGAACGAAGACTCCGATCTGCTCGTTGTGATGGACGTTGTTTCCTTGGATCAGGAACCCGTCGAAGGCCTGGATACCGCCCCCCGCGTTATAGCGGACCTCGTTGTTGAGGATTCTCCAACCACTTCCATAACCGGTGATGGCACCCTCGGAGGTCGGGTTGTTATACCGTTCGACCACCAGTCCTTGGATTGTCACATTTGTGGCGCTGCTCTTGAAGGCGTTCCGTGTCGAGTTGCCCCCGTTGAGTATGGTCCCCGGTTCACCTATGAATGCGTTCCCCTGTTTGGGTGTGACCGAGACACTGTGATAGGTGCCAGCCTTCAAATAGAAGGTCGTACCTGCAGGATGTTGGTTGACCAAGCTCTGAAGATTCATACCGGGAGTGACAACCACAGCATTCGACGGAATCGTCGTCGATGTCCCCCCCGGTGAGGAAGTCGTCGTCGTCGACTTCTGCGTAGTCGTCGTAGAAGCGGGTCGTGTCGTCGAAGTGGACACACGGGTCGTAGTCGTCGTCACCGACAAGGACGTAGAAGTGGTCGGGAGCTGAGAAGTCGTCGAAGTCGGTGTCGAGGAAGTCGATGACGACCCAATCCCAGTCGTGCTAGTCGAGTCAACCGCGTATCCCGGACCCAACTGGATCGTTCCACTGTCGGCATCAACCTTCGAAGTGTCTGGCAGGGGACGCTGAGTCAGGAGTCCAGCACCCACGATCGCTAGGGCGATCAGGAGAGAACCGGCTTGCTTCCTGTTCTGGGAGGGCGGGAGTAGTGACATAGACGGAGTGGTGGTTGCCTAGGCGGACGAATCCAATCGCGTCCCACCGAATGCTATTTGCAAGCCCCAGACCATAATGCCGACTGCCCACTAGTGAGCCAGCGGGCACCCCCTATCTAGCGGGTGGGCTGTTAGTTGAAGGTGCTGTGGGTGTCGTGTCCTAGGTTGCGCCATTGGCTTGGGGTGTGGGTCTGGCGCTTCCACATGAATGGTGTGTTGCCATTGGCGGTGTATGTGTTGTTGTCGAATTTGATGGTGCCGGTGGCGGTGACGTCCTGGCCGCTGTTGACTAGGACTCCGGTGTGTCCGGTGGAGTAGCTGATCTTGTTGCCAGTGACTGTGAGGTGGGTTGTCGCCCAGCTGCCTCGATCGTCCTGGATTCCCATGATGCCCCCCCGGTTTCCGCTGACTGTGTTGTTGAGCACCTGGACGTTGTTGGAGTTGGCAATGAGGATCCCGCCCATGTAGAACCCGTGGGCGTTGTTGGTGACAGTGTTGTTTCGGATCACAGCTGATCCTGAGACTTCATGCATGATTCCCGGCCCGACGTTGTCTTTGACTGTGTTGTTCTCATAGACGGTTCTGTGGTTGTTGATGTCAGTCCATAGGCCGGGTCCACGGTTGTTGTGCACGTTGTTCCCTGCCACATACAGGTCGGTTGTGTTCACGAACTTGGTTCCGCCCGCCTCCCAAGCCATGTCATAGCGGTTATTCGGGTTGTTGTAAGCGATCGTGTTGTTGATGATCCGTCCGTTCGCCCCTTGAACGAAGACTCCGATCTGCTCGTTGTGATGGACGTTGTTTCCTTGGATCAGGAACCCGTCGAAGGCCTGGATACCGCCCCCCGCGTTATAGCGGACCTCGTTGTTGAGGATTCTCCAACCACTTCCATAACCGGTGATGGCACCCTCGGAGGTCGGGTTGTTATACCGTTCGACCACCAGTCCTTGGATTGTCACATTTGTGGCGCTGCTCTTGAAGGCGTTCCGTGTCGAGTTGCCCCCGTTGAGTATGGTCCCCGGTTCACCTATGAATGCGTTCCCCTGTTTGGGTGTGACCGAGACACTGTGATAGGTGCCAGCCTTCAAATAGAAGGTCGTACCTGCAGGATGTTGGTTGACCAAGCTCTGAAGATTCATACCGGGAGTGACAACCACAGCATTCGACGGAATCGTCGTCGATGTCCCCCCCGGTGAGGAAGTCGTCGTCGTCGACTTCTGCGTAGTCGTCGTAGAAGCGGGTCGTGTCGTCGAAGTGGACACACGGGTCGTAGTCGTCGTCACCGACAAGGACGTAGAAGTGGTCGGGAGCTGAGAAGTCGTCGAAGTCGGTGTCGAGGAAGTCGATGACGACCCAATCCCAGTCGTGCTAGTCGAGTCAGCGTCCGTCGAGGGCGTGGGCCCCGCCGTTGAGGTTGGGGAACCGCTTACTGACGGGGGAGTTGGGTTGGCTGCCCGGTTGTCGGCCGAGCCGTCTGTGCTCTGGGTATTTGCTTCGCTGGTTGCGGGAAAGGCATCTGCACTATCGACCCGACGACCACTTTCCGAGCCTGGGAGATCCCACGGTCCGACCGACATCACTGCCAGCAGCGCGATTGCCAGGGTCACAGCCCCGGTTAGCCAACGAAACAGCATCGAGCACCCTCCTATGAACGGCTCGGGCATTAGATCGACCCCGAGAGGGCGCGCTTTAGAAGGAATATGGGTCGTACGACCTATGAGGGGGCTCCGAGTTAGGCGGAGACCGAAGAGGGACGACGCGCAGAGAATGACTGTGATGCGTCTCTCACGCCCACGAGCAACGCCCCGAGTATCACGCCGTGAGCGACGCTTAGCTGGAAGCTGGCATACGGCCACGTCTGTAACAATGCATGGATTTGAACCCCGATTAAGAAGATCCCGGCTCCCGTTGATCCACACATAACGGACGGTGGGATTCGGAGGGCGGCTCGAATCCACCGGAGGTGGAATCCGATGTATACGACCACCCCTAAGACGCCAAACTTCAACCAGGCGTTTAGGACCGCGCTGTGAACCTCAAACGACTGGTCTTTCCAATCGATGATTGCGTCGGTCGCATAGAACGTGCCGATACCAAGCCCGAGCACAGGGTTCTCCTGGATGACGTGCCAGGCGTCCAAGAGATCACCGAGGTGATCGGAGTTCGTCACGGAGAATCGATTTGCTGACGAAAGGCTAAAGCTCTGTGCCCTTTCGGCCAGGGTGTCAGGCCCGAGAGCGATAACGGCTCCCAGAAGGACGAAGACTCCTACGAATACAGCGCGGGAGAGCCGGGCGATGGACCTGAGTCTCGCCGCCCTCCAAGCGACCATGCCTAACCCCGCGAGCAACATCAGCCAGAACGACCGCCGGAAGCTCATGACTACGACAAGGCTGGAAATCGCAGCGATCGCCGGCAGAACCCTCCGGTGCCACCGACCGAGATCAGAGTTCTCGTTGATCCACACATCTGTCGCCACGATGGCTGCGAATGCGATGAGGAGGACCTTGATGTGGTACCACACCGGAACCCTCACCCCGAGCACATCGTCCCCTCCACCAAGGAGCCATCCCAACAAGTCGAGGGTGGCCAGGCAGCCGAAGAGAATGGCTGCATCGATGAGCGCAACCTGGCGCCATGGCTGGCGCGATAGCCACCGGGCTGACATTCCGGCGACCACGGCGATGACGACGAAGTTCCGCCAGTCAACGAACAGCTCGTCCGCACCGTTCACCAACGCCAACCCGAAGTAGAACGCGATTAGTGCAAATCCCGCTACTCCCCAGCGCCAAAGAGCGGCGAGTCTCAGACTGGCAGAGAAGGGGAATGGGCTCTGACGGAGAACGACGGGTGCGAGGGCGGCCACTAAGACGGCGAAGAGGAAGT
Organism: uncultured Acidimicrobiaceae bacterium; assembly: GCA_964400035.1. GTDB lineage: Bacteria > Actinomycetota > Acidimicrobiia > Spongiisociales > ZC4RG35 > ZC4RG35. The sequence continues at coordinate 22,496 of CAYNSP010000013.1, forward strand.
AGTGGTACGGGATGCCGAACAGTGGCGACTGCTCGAACCAAGGGGCAACGGTGCGACCACTGTCAAACTCGTCGCCCACCCAGGTTGTGGCAAACAGCAATGCCGCAAAAGCGAGACGGGGCCGAGCTGTCGTTTGATTCACCCTATGCGGCTCCGACCTGGCAACTAGGCCGACGCTGTGCTGCATTAGAAGGCGCGAGCGGACGCTCGCCGGTCCATCATCTCAGCCCGGCGCGGGGCTTTGTTGTAGACGTAGCCGAGGACGTGGGCGTCAATGAGTTTCAGCCTGTCCATAAGCTCCCGCTGAACTGAGGCCCTGCTCCCGTGGGGGACTACGGTGACCACTGAGTCCGCGCATTGAACAACCGCACTGGAGTACGAGACTTGGAGCAACGGTGGTGCGTCGATAAGTACATAGGCGTAGTGCAGCTTCATCAACTCGAAAAGAGTTTTGGTCACAGGCGAATCGAACAGGTCCGCAGCGGAAATCTGGACTGTTCCTCGGGTAAGGAAGTCGACGTGTGTCCCCGGGCCAAGATTGAGCGGTATCGTCACGTCACGGAGGTTGGCGTCTCCCTCAACCACATCAGTGAGTCCCCGACGCTCCACACCCGGGTCCTCGAGGAGTAACTGGGTTAGAGCCGGATTCGCGAAATCGGCGTCAACGAGAAGGACCGACTTGCCTCGAGTGGCGAGGGCGACGGCCGTGTTGGCAGCGGTAATTGTCTTGCCCTCACCGGTCAAAGCTGAAGTGATCGCGGTCGCGTTCCTTGAGATGCCGTCAACTAGTTCCGATTGGTTGAGTCGGGCGACGATTGCCTTGCCGACGAAGCGGTAGGACTCGGCTTCAGGGGATGATGGGTCATTAAGCGTTGGAAGAAGCTGGCCATAACTGTCTTCTTCGAAGCGGGGCACTTCGCCAAGTAGTACCGAACCGACCACGGACTCTGCCGCCCGACGATCCGTAAGGGTTTGATTCCGCAGGGTCAGGAAGTAAGAAGCGGCGATTCCAGCCATAAGGCCCAGGATCAGTCCGAGGATCGACAGCTGTGCCGTACCCAAAGCTGCTTCTGCATCAATCGGCTCAGAGACCGCGATGATGCCTGTGGAGGCCAGGGCGAAGTCAACCTGCAGCTGATCACGGCGGATCACTAGTTGAGTCCGGCGATTCATGATCTCGCGTCGAGAATCAAAGAGAAGCGTCAGTTGTGGACTCTCCGACTCAAGTGTCGCGATGATCTGGAGACTTTGGAGTTGTGCGAGGAAGGTGTCGATCTCCTCGGCGGATGGATCGGTTGCGAGGAATGCCTCCGTTGCTCCTACCACCCGCTGACGGAACTCATCACTACCAGTGACCTCACTGAGACTCTGGATCTCTTCGAGAAGGGCTATGAGTTCCTCGTCGACCGCAGCGATGGATTCATCGAGTCCTGCGATGGCCGCCTCAAAGGTGCGAGCAGTAGTCGAATCTCGATAGTTCTCGTATGCCCTTAGATAGGCGCTGGCGTATTCCATTGCGCGCTCCGGATCCGGATCCCTGAATGTGATGCCGATGAGTCCCGAGTCTCGACTGGTCGAGACTGTGAGCCTCCGAATGATCTCTTGGACTGTAAGAGGTTCTCGTTCTCCAACGACTGCCTGTACCGCCGCGGCCAACTCTGGGGACTCGATAATTGCCACCTGTGACGCGACATACCTCTCGGGGTTGGTGAACGTTCCCTGGTCAAACAATTGCGACGCGGCAGGGTCCTCAACGAGCACGCTGGATGTGGCCTCCCAATCGTTAAGGACCAACCGACCGACAAGAAAGGCAAGGAACGCCGCGATTACAGCGAATGCCGCGACCAACCATCGGTGGTTTTTCGCTGCGGCAAGCAGCGTTGGTTGATGGACCAGTGTGTCGTCCATTCGTGGGCCCCCCAAAGGATCGCGAGTCGATTGAACGGTCAGGCTAGCCGAATATCCCATGTTCGCTAGTGGGGCGGCGGCCCCAGGCTGGCTCGAGAATCGCACCCGATCTGTGGGACGGAAGTCGGAGATGAGATGCCCCGTCGCCGAACTGGGCGGCCGATTCCGGACGGGAACTTGTAGGAAAACAAGGACCCGTCGCCGCACGGCAGGGCGATCATGTCTTCATTCGATCAAGACCCGTTCAGCCTAAGGCGCGTCGCAGACCGACGGCCAGAGCCAGACCGACCGACATGACCAGGCGTTCCGCTGATTCCTCGATCAAGTCAGACC
>CAYNSP010000014.1:0-24187 GCA_964400035.1 uncultured Acidimicrobiaceae bacterium
CTATCCGCGAAGGCGGACGCACCGTCGGAGCCGGACGAGTAATCAAGATCACCAAATGAGCGACCAGAAGATCAGGATCCGACTCAAGGCTTACGACCACAACGTGGTCGATGAGTCTTCGAAGAAGATCACCGAGACCGTGCTGCGGACCCAGGCCAGGATCAAGGGCCCGATTCCGCTGCCAACTGAGATCCACCGCTACTGCGTGGTGCGTGGACCTCATGTTCACAAGGACTCGCGTGAGCACTTCGAGATGCGGATTCATAAGCGTCTAATTGACATCCTCGACCCGACGCCGAAGACGGTCGACTCACTGATGCGTCTCGAACTCCCGGCCGGGGTCGAGGTGGAGATCAAGCTATGAGCAAGACCCCAGTACCCAGTACCCGGTACCCGGTGCAGGCGGCTCCGACCGGTCTCACTGACCCACTGCTCCAGATCGCCGCCGGTCTTCTTCGGATCGGTAATCCAGGGATTGCCCGGAAGGGGTCCAGATGAGCCTTACCAAAGCCATCCTGGGCACCAAGCTGGGGATGACCCAGATCTTCGATGATCAGTCGCGTGCGATCCCGGTCACGGTCGTCAAGGCTGGCCCGGTCAAGGTCGTCCAGGTCAAGACCATGAAGAACGACGGCTACAACGCCGTCCAGATCGCCTATGGCGAGGCCGGTTCGGTCAACAAGCCTGCGGCCGGGCATTTCGCCAAGGCCGGTGTGGAGCCCGCACGTCATCTCGTCGAGATCAAGGTCGAGGACCCGGACCTCTACAAGGTCGGTCAGGAAATCAATGTCACCGATCTCTTCGAGCCGGGCATCAAGGCCGATGTCTCAGGCGTCTCCAAGGGCAAGGGTTTTGCGGGTGTCATGAAGCGGCACAACTTCGCCGGACAGGGCGCCTCGCACGGTAACCACAAGAAGCATCGTGCTCCGGGGTCGATCGGTGCCTGTGCCACACCTGCGCGTGTCTTCAAGGGCATGCGGATGGCCGGACGGATGGGTGGCGAGAAGGTCACCACCCTCAACCTCGACATCGTCGGGGTCGACGCCGACCGTGGCCTGCTCCTGCTCGGTGGTGCAGTCCCCGGGCCGAAAGGCTCGGTGGTCCTGGTCAGAGAGGCGGTGAAGTCCCGTGGCTGATGTGAAAGCACCTCTTTTCAAGTCCGATGGCTCCAGGGCCGGTGATATCAAGCTCGATGCCGATGTCTTCGGAATCGAACCGAACCTCGATGTGCTCCATCAGGTGGTCACTGCCCAACTTGCCGGTGCCCGCGCCGGAACCGCATCTACGAAGACGCGCGGTGAGGTCAGCGGTGGAGGCAAGAAGCCATGGCGCCAGAAGGGGACCGGTCGTGCCCGTCATGGTTCAACCCGTTCCCCGCAATGGACCGGCGGTGGTGTCGCTCACGGTCCTAAGCCGCGCGATTACTCACAGCGGACACCCAAGAAGATGAAGCGTCTCGCCCTGAGAAGTGCCCTCTCGGCCCGTGCCTCGGAGAATGCGATCAGGGTCGTCGAAGACATCGACTGGGGCGTGCCGAAGACCGCCCAGGCTGCTGCGTTGCTTTCGGCCATGGATGTAGCCGGCAAGACCGTCCTCGTCGTCAGCCAGCTGGACGGGGTCGCCGGGAAGTCGTTCCGGAACCTCGCCGATGTGCTGGTGATCGAACCGGGACAGCTCACTCCCTACGACATCCTCTGGTCAGACAACCTGGTCTTCACCTCACACACGGTCGGTGCCGTCGGTCACTCCTCGTCTCGGGGAGTGGGCGATTCCGACTTCGTCAAGGATGAGGGAGGTGAGTCGTGACCAAGAGTCATTACGACGTGATCGTCGCACCGGTGGTCTCTGAGAAGAGCTACAAGCTGATCGAAGATCACAACACCTACACCTTTGAAGTCGACCCGCGGTCGTCGAAGGCCGAGATCCGTGATGCGGTCCAGGCGATCTTCGATGTCAAGGTTCTCAGGGTCAACACCATGAACCGCGCCGGAAAGCGCAAGCGGTTCGGGTACCGCTGGGGACAGCGGAAGTCAATCAAGCGTGCCGTGGTCACCTTGGCCCCCGGCGATTCGATCGATCTGTTCGGAGTCTGAGATGGCAGTAAAGAAGAGAAAGCCCACGTCGCCGGGTCGCCGGTTCCAGACGGTCTCCGACTTCGCTGAGATCACGACGGACTCCCCGGAGAAGTCACTGATCGCCAAGAAGAACAGCACCGGAGGTCGTAACACCCACGGTCGCGTCACCTCGCGTCATCGTGGCGGTGGACACAAGCAGCGCTATCGGATCATCGACTTCAAGCGGGACAAGGATGGCATCCCGGCTCGGGTCGCCACCATCGAGTACGACCCGAATCGCAATGCCCGTATCGCCCTCCTCAACTACGCGGATGGAGAGAAGCGCTACATCCTCGCCCCGCTCGGTGTCAAGGTCGATGACCGGTTGTCGTCGGGTCCCGGGGCCGATATCCGGCCGGGGAACGCCCTCCCGCTGCGCAACATCCCTGCCGGTACCACCGTGCATGCCATCGAGCTGCGCCCGGGTGGCGGGGCCAAGATGGCCCGATCCGCCGGTGCCAGTGTGCAGCTGATGTCAAAGGAGAGTGGTGTCGCCCTCCTCAGGCTTCCCTCCGGGGAGATGCGTCAGGTGCCACTCGACTGCCGTGCCACAGTCGGTCAGGTTGGAAACACCGAGGCCGAGCTGATCAAGCTGGGCAAAGCCGGCCGCATGCGTTGGAAGGGTGTACGCCCCCAGACGCGTGGTGTGGCGATGAACCCGATCGACCATCCCCTCGGTGGTGGTGAGGGCAAGGCATCTGGTGGCCGTCACCCGGTAAGCCCGTGGGGCAAGCCCGAGGGTCGTACCCGCAGCAAGAAGAAGACTTCGAACAAGTACATCGTGCGGCGTCGCACGAGGAAGGGACGCCGATAGATGGCACGTTCATTGAAGAAGGGCCCCTTCGTCGACGACCACCTTGCTGCCAAGGTGGACGAACTCAACCGGACAGGTTCGAAGCGTGTGATCAAGACCTGGTCACGACGCTCCACGATCATCCCCGAGATGATCGGGCACACCATTGCGGTCCACGACGGTCGCAAGCATGTCCCGGTTTATGTCACCGAGTCGATGGTGGGTCACAAGTTGGGCGAATTCGCCCCGACGCGGACATTCCGCGGCCACGCAGATAAGAGCTCAAGACGATGAAGGTCAAGGCACACGCCCGCTACGTACGTCAGTCGCCCTACAAGGTGCGTCTCGTGCTTGACCTGGTTCGTGGTCTTCCGGTCGAGGAGGCAAAGCACGTGTTGCGGTTGACGCCACGCGCTGCCGCCGACCCGGTGGCAAAGGTGCTGGCATCGGCCGTCGCCAATGCCGAGCACAACCATGCCCTCGATGCCGACGAGCTGTACGTCTCTGAGGCTTTTGCCGACGAGGGTCCGACATTGAAGCGGTGGCGCCCACGCGCCCGCGGACGCGCAACACAAATTCTGAAGAGGACCTCGCACATCACGATTGCGGTGTCCGAGAAGGGCGAGAAGGAGAACTGATGGGTCAGAAAGTACATCCCTACTCGTTCCGGATCGGGACTGCCACCGACTGGAAGTCGAAGTGGTTCACCCAGCGTGAGTACGCCGATTTCGTCCATGAGGACTGGAAGATCCGCGACTACCTGGAGAAGGAGCTCGCCAGAGGAGCGGTGTCCCGCATCGATATCGAGCGGACCCGTGACCGTCTCATCGTTGACATCCACACCGCCCGACCCGGTGTCGTCATCGGTCGCAAGGGTGCCGAGGCGGAGCGTCTCCGTGCCGGACTCGAAGACATGACCGGACGGCGGATCAAGCTCAACATCAATGAGGTCAAGGATCCCGATCTGGATGCTGCCCTGCTCGCCAGGGGAATCGCCGACCAGATCGAGAACCGGATCGCGTTCCGCCGTGCCATGAAGAGGGCCGTTGCCGCCGCTCTCAAGGCCGGTGCCGAGGGCGTCCGCGTCGAGTGCAAGGGTCGTCTCGGTGGTGCCGAGATGGGTCGCCGTGAGTGGTACCGGGAGGGCCGCGTGCCCCTCCACACCCTCCGTGCCGACATCGACTTTGGAACCGCCACCGCTCGCACCACCGTCGGTGCCATCGGTGTGAAGGTCTGGGTCTACCGCGGTGAGGTCGTGGAGTCCGGTCAGGCCTCAGGCGATCGGATCGCCGCCGAAGCCGATCTGGCAACCGGTGGTCCGGCCCGTCGCACCCAGAAGTCGATCAAGTCCCGCGCCGAGCAGGCAGCCGGTATCGGCGAGCCGCGTCTCATCGAGGCCGGTGGTGGGAAGCGTGCCGTCGAGTCAACCAAGGAAACCCCTGGCCGTCGTCTGATCGAAGCCGGTGGTGGACGTCGTCCGACCCCGGCCGAAGCCAAGGTGGCATTCGAAGAAGAGCGTGAAGTCGTCGAAGACGTCGACGCACCGATCGTCGAGGCCAGGGCGGAGGAGGAATAGACCATGTTGATGCCAAAGCGAACCAAGCATCGAAAGGTGCATCGTGGGCGTCGCACGGGCGTGGCCAAGGGCGGTACCACGGTGAACTTCGGCGAGTACGGACTCCAGGCTCTCGAAGAGGGATGGATCACCTCACGTCAGATCGAGTCGAGCCGTGTCGCCATCACCCGTGCCGTAAAGCGTGGTGGAAAGGTGTGGATCAACATCTTCCCTGACAAGCCGGTCACCAAGAAGCCCGCCGAGACCCGTATGGGCTCGGGTAAGGGAAACCCCGAGTTCTGGGTTGCGGTGGTCAAGCCCGGTCGGGTGATGTTCGAGCTTGCCGGTGTTCCCGAGGATCTAGCCCGTGAAGCCATGCGTAAGGCGGGCCACAAGTTGCCGATCAAGACCCGGTTTGTCAGCAGGGAGGACTCATGAAGGCCTCCGAGCTTCGTGCGATGAACGACAAGGACCTCCGGGAGGCTCTCGAGGAGGCTCGTGAGGAGCGGTTCAACCTGCGTTTTCAGGTTGCCACCAATCAGCTCGACAACACCGCCCGACTGACAGAAGTGAAGAGAGATATTGCCCGGATCCTGACAGTGATGCGGGAGCGAGAACTGAACGAGGAGACTGTCTGATGACTGATAGCAGAAGTCGTCGTAAGGTCCGCGTCGGCGTGGTCGTCTCCGACACCCGGGACAAGACCGTAACGGTCGAGGTCCCCTCCTCGGTGAAGCACCCGCGCTACGACAAGATCGTGCGACGGAGCACCAAGTTCCATGCCCATGACGAGACCAACGACGCCCGCTTGGGTGACACGGTCCGGATCATGGAGACCCGTCCGCTGTCCAAGCAGAAGAGGTGGCGTGTCGTCGAAATCGTGGAGCGTGCCCGATGATCCAGCAGGAGTCACGACTCAAGGTGGCGGACAACACCGGTGCCCGCGAGGTGCTCTGCATCCGGGTGCTCGGCGGTTCGTCACGTCGTTACGCCGGAGTAGGCGACATCATCGTCGCCGCGGTCAAGGACGCGAACCCGGGCGGCACGGTGAAGAAGGGTGATGTGGTCAAAGCCGTCGTGGTCCGAACCAAGAAAGAAGCCCGACGTCCCGATGGCACCTACATCCGCTTCGATGACAACGCATGCGTGATCATCGACAACAACCAGCAGCCACGGGGGACCCGCATCTTCGGTCCCGTGGCCCGTGAACTTCGAGACAGACGCTTCATGCGGATTGTCTCCCTGGCGCCGGAGGTGCTCTAGATGAGTGCGGCGTCAATGAGTGAAGCGAGCCAGATATGAAACTGAAGACTGGAGACAAGGTGATCGTGATCGCCGGCAAGGACGCCGGTAAGGAGTCGCGCATCGCCAGGGTCTATCCGAACAAGAACAAGGTCCTGGTGGAAGGTGTGAACACCGCCAAGCGGCACACCAAGCCGACCGGCCGCACGATGCAGGGTGGCATCGTCGATCGCGACATGCCGATCGACGCCTCCAACGTGATGATCGTCTGTGACAAATGCGGGCCGACCCGTATCGCAGCCAGGGTCGATGACCACGGCAAGAAGCTGCGGGTATGTCGCAAGTGCGGAGGTGAGCTGTGACCTATCAGCCACGTCTGAAGGTGAAGTACCGCGAAGAGATCCTCCCCAAGCTCAAGGAAGAGTTGGGGCTGGAGAACGTCATGCAGGTTCCCACTCTGGAGAAGATCGTCCTCAACATGGGTCTCGGCGAGGCCATCAACGACAAGAAGACCATCGACGAGGCTGTCGAAGAACTCGGTCTGATCGCAGGCCAGAAGCCGAAGGTCAATCGGGCCCGCAAGTCGATCGCCAACTTCAAGCTGCGCGCCGGGATGCCCATCGGTGTCTCCGTGACCCTGCGCGGTGATCGGATGTGGGAATTCTTCGATCGTCTGCTGGCGGTTGCCATCCCCCGGGTCCGCGACTTCCGCGGGGTCAACCCCAAGGCTTTCGATGGTCGTGGCAACTACAGCGTCGGGGCGTCGGAGCAGTTGATCTTCCCTGAGATCGACTTCGACAAGGTCTCCGCCACGAGGGGAATGAACATAACGATCGTCACTACTGCGGACAACGATGCGCACGGCAAAGCTCTGCTCGATGCCTTCGGTTTTCCGTTCCGCAAGGTCCAGGTCGAGGCCTGAGGAGGGAATGAATGGCTAAGAAATCAATGATTGCCAAGACCGGGCGCAAACCTAAGTTCAAGGTGCGTGGGTACAACCGTTGCAGCCGGTGCGGCCGTGCCCGCGCCTATCTGCGCGACTTCGGGATGTGCCGTATCTGCGTCCGGGAGCTGGCATCGAAGGGCGAATTGCCCGGTGTGAGGAAAGCGTCATGGTAAGCCCGACAACAGATCCAATTGCAGACATGCTGACCCGCATCCGCAATGCGGTTGCCGTCGGTCACGACCGTGTGGTCATGCCATCTTCGAAGATGAAGGAGGGCATCGCCCGAATCCTGGTCGATGAGGGTTTCATCGACCGGTTTGAGGTGAACGGCGAGGGTCATTCGAAGAACCTGGAACTGGTGCTTCGTTATGGCGAGCGTCAGCGCCCCGCCATCCTCGGGCTCAAGCGTGTCTCCCGTCCCGGCCACCGTGTCTACCGCGGGGCGTCGGATATCCCCCGTGTTCAGGGTGGTATCGGTGTCGCCGTGGTCTCGACAAGCCAGGGTCTGCTCCCCGATCGGGAGGCCCGCAAACGTCGTCTCGGTGGCGAGATCGTATGCGAGGTGTGGTGACATGAGTCGTATTGGAAAGATGCCGGTCGTGATCCCCGCAGGGGTCGAGGTTCGGGTCGACGGCGCCAACGTGACCGTGAAGGGCGCCAAGGGCGAACTGACCCGGGAGTTCCACGAGCGGGTCGGCATCGAAGTCGAAGACGGTGTGGCCAAGGTCACCCGTGTCGACGATTCCCGTGAAGCCAGAGCGTTGCATGGTCTCAGCCGTGCTCTCCTGGCCAACATGGTGGTCGGCGTATCCGATGGTTACACCAGGACCCTCGAGGTTCACGGTGTTGGCTATCGGGCAGCCATGAAGGGTGCTGTCGTCGAGCTTCAGGTCGGCTTCAGCCACCCGGTTGAAGTGACCGCACCGGAGGGGATCACCCTCGATGTCCCCGAACCGTCACGGATCACCGTGACCGGAATCGACAAGGAGCAGGTTGGCCAGGTCGCCGCCGACATCCGCAAGATTCGCCCACCGGAGCCTTACAAGGGCAAGGGGATCCGCTACGCCGGTGAGCATGTGCGCCGCAAGGCCGGAAAGGCAGGTAAGTGATGAGGGGCTCACGAAACGACGCCCGTCAGCGCCGCCACACCAGGGTCCGCCGCCGGGTGCGGGGCACCGCCGAGAGACCGCGTCTCGCCGTGTACCGAAGCAACAGGTACATCTACGCCCAGATCATCGACGATGTGAAGGGCCACACACTGGCTGCCGCATCGTCTCAGGAATCAGCATTGCGCGACCTCAATCTCAACGTCGAGACCGCCGCTAAAGTTGGCGAACTGGTGGGGAGTCGGGCCCGGGAGGCCGGTGTCAACGCCGTCGTGTTCGACCGGGGCGGATTCAAGTATCACGGGAAGGTGAAGGCGCTCGCCGACGCCGCCCGCGAGGCAGGACTGGAGTTTTAGACATGGCACGTCAACAGCGTCCGGGTTCGGAGACGAGCCAGTATGACGAGAGAGTTATCCAGATCAACCGGGTGGCCAAGGTGGTCAAGGGTGGTCGGCGTTTCAGCTTCACCGCCCTGGTCGTCGTCGGTGACGGCGCCGGCAAGGTCGGTATCGGCTACGGGAAAGCCCGTGAGGTCCCTGCCGCAATCCAGAAGGCGATCGAGACGGCGCGCCGGGACATGACCGTGATCCCGATGGCCGGACAGACCGTGGTCCATGAGGTCCTCGGAGAGCACGGTGCCTCGAAGGTCGTTATCAAACCGGCGGCTCCAGGTACCGGTGTCATCGCCGGTGGTGCGGTGCGTCAGATCCTCGAAGCCGCAGGAGTCAAGGATGCCCTGGCCAAATCCCTCGGATCGCCGACGCATCTGAACGTGGCCAAGGCGGCAATCAACGGGTTGCGTGGACAGCGTCGGCCCGATGAGGTGGCCCGTCTCCGTGGCAAGCGTGTCGAGGACATCGTTCCGCCCGGGCTACTCGCCGCCTACAACTCGACTGAGTCGATGAGGGCTCAGGCCGACAACTGAGATCGTTATGGCAAAGAAGACAGACAAGAAGGTGAAGATCACGCTGCGGCGCTCGCTGATTGGCGAGAAGCCGAAGACCCGCGCCACCATCGAGGGCCTGGGTCTGCGCAAGGTCAACCAGACCGTGGAGATGGCCGACACCGACAGCCTCCAGGGGATGTTGTTGAAGGTTCGCCACCTGGTGGAAGTGGAAGAAGCTTGAAATGACTGAGGAAAGAGAGCAGCTGAAGCTGCACCATCTCAGCCCGGCAGAGGGATCCAAGAAGAAGCGGATCCGGGTCGGTCGTGGTGAGGCGGGCCGTCGCGGCAAGACTGCAGGTCGTGGCACCAAGGGACTCAAGGCTCGCAACTCGTTGCGGCCCGGGTTCGAGGGCGGCCAGACGCCGCTTTCGATGCGGATCCCCAAGCTGAAGGGGTTCCGCAATCCGAACCGGGTCGAGTACGCCACAGTCAATGTGGTGGCACTGAATGTGTTCGACAAGGGGACCGAGGTGACGCCGGAACTGCTGCGCGAACGCGGTCTGATCCCGCACAAGGGTCGTCTCAAGGTCCTTGCCGAAGGTGAGATCGATCGGGCCCTCAATGTGAAGGCCCACGCCTTCTCAAAGGCGGCCGTCACCAAGATCGAATCAGCCGGTGGAACGGTAGAGGTCATCAGTTGATCTCCGCCCCTTGGGATTTGTCCCCCCTGGGGGGGACCGGCCGTCAGGCCGAGGGGGGTCCCGCTCAGCTCGCTGAGCCGACGTTCACCATCTGGACCAGATAGGACCACAAATGCTTGCGATCTACCGAAACATGTTCCTCATTCCGGACCTCCGGAAGAAGATCCTGTTCACCCTCGCCCTGATCGCCGTGTACCGGCTGGGCGCCACCCTTCCGGTGCCCGGAATCGACCTGGACGCGGTTCGTGTCTGGCAGACGATGGTGCAGACAGGCGGCATCATCGGTCTGCTCAACCTGTTCTCGGGTGGTGCACTCGAACAGTTCTCGGTGTTCGCTCTCGGAATCATCCCCTACATCACTGCTTCGATCATCATGCAGCTCCTGCAGGTGGTCATCCCCAGGCTCCGATCTCTCCAGGAGGAGGGTGAGTCGGGTCGGAAAGTGATCACCCAATGGACCCGGTACCTCACGGTGATCCTGGCCCTGATCCAATCGACCGGTTTCACATACATGTTCCACACCGGCATGTTCACCGGTGGCATCGACCTGATCCCGGTCTACACACCGGCCAGAGTCATGCTCATCGTTCTCACCATGACCGCCGGCACCGCGATGGTGATGTGGCTTGGCGAGTTGATCACCCAGCGTGGGATCGGCAACGGGATGTCCCTGATCATCATGGCTTCGATCCTGAGCCAGTTCCCCTTCATCTTCGGCCAGATCTGGGCCCAGACGGGCTTTGTCGGGAACATCCCGGTCTTCGTGGTGATCGTCCTGATGTTCCTGGCGATGATCGTCGGGGTGATCTTCGTCGATCAGGGGCAACGTCGGATCCCCATCCAGTTCGCCAAGCGTGTCCGCGGTCGCCGTGTGCTTGGCGGACAATCCACGTACATACCCTTGAAGGTGAACACCTCCGGTGTGATCCCGGTGATCTTCGCCACCTCGGTTCTATTGATCCCGGCGCTATTGATCACCGCCATCCCATCCGACGCCGCCTGGCTCCAGTCGATCTACCGCTGGCTTGACCAGAACCTCGGTTCGGGTCAGCAGTCCGTGTCGTGGTGGTACATCGGAATCCTCTTCGCTTTGATCATCTTCTTCACCTACTTCTACACCGCCATCCAGTTCGATCCTGAGCAGCAGGCCGAGGCGATCCAGCGTCAGGGCGGATTCATTCCCGGTGTCCGGCCGGGCCGTCAGACAGCCAAGTATCTCGGGTTCGTGCTCAACCGGATCACACTGCCCGGTTCCATCTTCCTGGCGGTACTGGCGGTCCTGCCGTCGGTGGCCGGGGCACTGACCAATACTCAGATCGCATTCTCCGGTGTGTCCCTTCTGATCGTGGTCAGCGTGGCGCTGGAGACCATGAAGCAGATCGAGTCCCAGCTCACCATGAGGAACTACGAGGGAATTCTGACTTGAGGCTTCTCTTCATCGGGCCACCCGGTGCAGGCAAGGGGACTCAGGCGGCCCGCGTGGCCGGCGAATTAGGGATTCCGCACATCTCGACCGGTGAGATGTTCCGTTACCACGTCACCGAGGGCACTCCGCTAGGCCTCGAAGTCGATTCGATCATGAAGTCGGGTGCTTATGTCCCCGATGAGATAACCGTGGCGATGCTCAAGGAACGGATCGCCGAGCCTGACGCCGCCGACGGATACATTCTCGACGGGTTTCCCAGGACCGAAGCCCAGGTGGCATCGCTCGATCAGTTGATCGGTGAGGACGGCCTCGATCGGGTGGTGGTATTGGAGGTTGACGAGGACGAACTGGTCGACAGGCTCCTTGCCCGGGGTCGGGCCGACGACACCGAGGAAACAATCCGTCACCGATTGGGTTTGTACATGGAGCAGACAAGACCCCTGATCGACCTGTATGAGTCCCGAGGGCTTAACGTCACCGTCAACGGTGTCGGGACGGTCGAGGAGATCACAGAGAGGATCCTCGAAGCCATCGAAGATCCGTCCTGACAGGAGTCGCCGGGACCAATCCGGCATGACCGGACACGGTTACGGTTTACCGAACAAGGCAATGATCACCATCAAGAGCAGACGTGAATTCGAGAAGATGGCACGGGCCGGTGCCTGTGTCGCCGCCGTCCATGAGGCGGTCCGTGAGGCTGCCCGACCGGGGGTCACCCTGCTCCAGCTCGAAGAGATCGGTGCCAGGGTGATCGCCAGCAGCGGTTGCAGGTCCTCATTCCTGCACTACCACGGGACCTACCCCGCGACCCTTTGTCTCTCGCCAAACGATGTGATCGTCCACGGCATCCCCAATGACTACCGGCTCCAGGAAGGCGACATGCTCTCGGTGGACGCCGGGGCCATCTATGAGGGTTTCCACGGTGACGCCGCATTCACCATGGGTATCGGTGAGATCAGCCCCGAGGCGCAAAAGCTGATCGAGGCTACCGAGGAAGGCATGTGGGCCGGGATCCGACAGGTCCGAAAGGGGAATCGGCTCGGGGACATCGGTGCCGCCGTTGCTGCGGTAGGGGCCGCCTACGGGTACGGGGTGGTCGAGGAGTATGTCGGCCACGGAATCGGTCGGGCCATGCATGAGGAGCCGCAGGTCCCCAACTACGGCCAACCCGGTGAAGGTATGAAACTCCGGGCCGGGATGGCCCTTTGTATCGAACCGATGTTCAACATCGGAAGCCGTCATACCAGGGTCGACGACGATGGTTGGACGGTGAGGACCGCTGATGGTTCCCTCTCAGCTCACTTCGAGCACACGGTGGCGATCACCACGGACGGCCCGATGGTGTTCACCGCGGCTCGGGAGCCAGTCCCGGTCGACGCCGCGGTCAGCTGACGCCGCGCAGCCTCTCCCTGACGAAAGCCGGTACCACCCGTGTCCAACCGATCGCCCGGAGCACCAGCCACATGAGTGTCCCGGTGACCGCGGCAATGCCGGTGGCGGCGAGCACCAGCACCTGGCGAGGTAATGCCAGTGCGAAGAACTCCTGAAACGGCGGCAACAGGAAGACGAGGACGAGGACCGTGATCAGGGAACCGATGAGGACTCTCTTCCAGGTGTTCAACGGTCTGCTCACCAGAGTCATCGCATAGAAGCCGACGGTGGCCAGGATCAGAGTTGCCACGGTCCGCGCCTCGTTCACGGTCGCCCCCTCCCCCTCTGCAACGAGATATCCGAAGAAGGTCGAAGCGGTAGCTACCAGACCCACCGGGAGCGCAAAGCGGAGGACCCGCGCCACGAACCCGGGTCGGGCCCTCCGGTGCGTCGCTTCCAACGCCAGGAAGAAGGAAGGGATGCCAACGGTGAGACTTCCCACCAGAGTCAGATGGCGGGGTAGGAACGGGTAGGGGAGACCGGCCACGGTCACCGCTAGAGCCAGTCCGAGGGCATAAACGGTGCTGGTGATGAACAGGTTGGCGACCCGTTCGATGTTGTAGATCACCCGCCGCCCCTCGGCCACGATGTGCGGCATCGAGGCGAACCGGCCGTCCACCAGGATCAACTTGGCCACCGCACGGGATGCCGGAGCGCCATTCCCGACGGCGACACCGATATCGGCTTCCTTGAGGGCCAGGACGTCGTTGACCCCGTCTCCGACCATCGCCACGACGTGACCTTCGGACTGGAGGGCAGCCACCATCGCTTTCTTCTGCTGTGGCGACACTCTCCCGAAGACGGCGTTCTCCTCCATGGCGCGGGCCAGCTCTGCCGGATCGTCGGGAAGGTCGCTCCCATCGAGGTAATGATCGGCCCCTTCGATTCCGACCTGGTTGGCCACCGAGGCGACGGTCCTGGCACTGTCGCCGGAGATCACTTTCAGGGTCACCTGCTGTTCGGCGAAGTATCCGATCGTCTCCAGTGCGTCCGAACGGATCAGATCGGAGAGCACCACCAGCGCAACCGGTTCGATCCCCGAGGGAAGACTGGAGTCGGTGAGGGGCGATTCGGTTCGCCCCAGGAGCAGGACCCGGGCGCCGGTGGCCGCGATCGTCTGTGCTTCGGCCGTGGCAGCCTGACCGGGGGCGAGTACTTCCGGAGCGCCAAGCACCCAGCTGTCGTGTCCGACGAAGGTGGCACCGGACCACTTCCGTTCCGACGAGAACGGGACCGCCCGATGGACCCTCCAGCCCGGGTTGGTCGTGAACACTTCGGCCAGGGCTGCGTGGGTCGAGTTGGACTCTGAAGCGGCCGCCACCAGTGCGCCGAGTGCCGCTTCGACGTCGCTGTCAGTGAGGGGGACGATGTGGTTGAAGGCGAGTCGGCCCTCGGTGAGAGTGCCGGTCTTGTCGAAACAGACGACGTCGACCCTGGCCAGGCCCTCGATCGCCGGCAGTTCCTGGACCAGCACCTTGCGGCGGCCAAGTCTTATCACACCAAGGGCGAATGCCACCGAGGTGAGGAGGACCAGACCCTGAGGGATCAGAGCGACACCGGCCGCCACGGCGCTGGTCAGACCGGCCTCGAGGCTGGTACCACGGGCGGTGGTCCAGAGGACCGCTGCACCGACCGGGACCACCGCCCAGCTGACCGCGGTGAGGATCCAGTTGATTCCCTCCCTCAACTCCGACCGGGCGAGCGAGTAGTTCTTCGCCTCGGCCGCCAGCTGGGCGGCGTAGGAGGCGTCCCCGACGCGGGTTGCCCGGCAATACCCGGACCCGGCAATCACGAAGCTTCCCGAAAGCACCTCGTCGTCGGGTTGCTTTCTCACCGGATGTGATTCACCGGTGAGGAGGGATTCGTCGATCTCCAACCCGTTGGAGCCCACGATCACCGCGTCCACGACGATCTGGTCGCCCGACCGGAGCTCGATGAGGTCGTCTACGACCACGTCTTCGACCGGGTACTCACCCGACGCACCGTTGCGGATCAGTCTGACCTTCGGCATTGCGATGAGTTCGAGCGAATCCAGGGTCCGCTTCGCCCTGATCTCCTGGATGATTCCGATCAGTGAATTGGAGAGCAGTACCAGCCCGAAAAGACCATCCCGTGGCTCCCTGAGGATGACCAGCACGATGAACAGCAGGGCACCGAGAAGCAGGTTGAACCGGGTGAAGATGTTGTCACGGATGATCTGACCGGTGGTCCGGTTGGTCTGGTGGGTGGTGACGTTGACCTGGCCCTCAGCGATCCTCTGTCGGACTTCGGCGCTGGACAGGCCGGAAAGCTCGACAGAGGTGGTCATTTCTCTATGGTACGACCTTGTGCGATCCCTGTTTCGCATGGGGTCGAACCCAATTTGAGCAATAATCCCGATTGGGGCTAGAATTCCCTGGTTCCTGGCGTGTTAACGCGCCTGGGAGCAGGTTTGGCACCGGGTCTGTCGCCCGCAACCACTCGATCTACACGCTGTTTCGGTTGCGCTGACGCCCTGAGATTTGGAGTACTGATATGAAGGTCAGACCTTCAACCAAGAAGATGTGTGAAAAGTGTCGGATCATCCGGCGTCATGGCCGCGTCTGGGTGATCTGTCCCAACCCCCGTCACAAGCAAAGGCAGGGCTGATGGCACGTATTGCCGGTGTAGACATTCCCCGTGACAAGCGGCTTGAGATCGCCCTGACCTACATCTACGGGATCGGGTTGACCCGCGCCCAGCAGATCTGTGCCGAGACGGAAATCGACCCGGACACCCGGGTCCGTTCTCTGACCGATGACGAAGTAGCCCGCATCCGCCGTCATATCGAGGCGAACTACCAGGTCGAAGGCGACCTGCGTCGTGAGGTCCAGCAGAACATCAAGCGGAAGATCGAAATCGGCAGCTACCAGGGGCGCCGTCACCGTCGTGGCCTGCCGGTCCGTGGACAAAGGACCCACACCAACGCCCGCGCCCGGAAGGGTCGCCGGGTGGCGATCGCCGGCAAGAAGAAGGTCACGAAGTAGGAGTTCACTAGGTGGCGAAGCAACCAGGTGCCAAGAGAGTCCGCCGTCGAGAGCGCAAGAACATCTCGCACGGACAGGCCCATATCAAAGCAAGTTTCAACAACACCATCATCAACATCACCGATCAGGCCGGTGCCTCAGTGGCCTGGACATCCGGTGGTTCGGTGGGTTTCAAGGGCTCACGCAAGTCGACTCCGTATGCCGCCCAGGTGGCTGCCGAAGAGGCCGCCCGTCGGGCCGGCGAGCACGGGATCCGCAAGCTGGACGTCATTGTCAGCGGCACCGGGTCGGGTCGTGACACCGCGGTGCGAACACTGCAGAACATGGGCATGGAGGTCACCTACATCAAGGATGTGACACCGTTCCCGCACAATGGTTGTCGTCCCAAGAAGAGGAAGCGGGGCTGATGGCCAGGTACACAGGTCCCCGCCATCGTGCGTGCCGTCGCGCTCGTACCCCGCTCTGCCAGTCGAAGCGTTGCCCCGTCGATCGTCGTCCTTACCCGCCGGGCCAGCATGGCCGCGGGCGTGTCCGGGAGAGCGACTATCTGGTCCAGCTTCGTGAGAAGCAGAAGCTCCGCACCATGTATGGAGTGCTCGAGCGTCAGTTCCGTCGCTACTACGAGGAAGCTGCCCGTCGTCAGGGAGTCACCGGTGACAATCTGATGATGCTGCTCGAGCAGCGTCTCGACAATGTGGTCTGGCGCGGTGGTCTCGCCGCCACCCGTCCACAGGCCCGTCAGATGGTTAACCACGGTCATTTCCTGGTCAACGGCAAGAAGGTCGACATCCCCTCCTATCAAGTGAAGCCCGGGGATGTCATCACCGTCAAAGACCGCAGCCGTGATCTGATCATGATCCAGCATTCGATCGACACTCAGGGTCGTACCGTCCCCGACTGGATGGTGGTCGACCACGATGAGCGCAAGATCCAAATCAATTCTCATCCCCGTCGTGACCAGATCGACACCGACATCAACGAGACGTTGATCGTCGAGCTCTACTCGAAGTGAGGTAACCAGGTTGTTGATCGTTCAACGCCCCCAAATCGAAGAAGAAGTCCTTTCGGACACCCGCTCCCGGATCATCGTGGAGCCGCTGGAGCCGGGGTTCGGATACACCCTCGGGAACACCTTGCGCCGCACATTGCTGTCCAGGATCCCGGGTGCCGCGGTCACCTCGATCCAGATCGAGGGTGTGGAGCACGAGTTCTCCACCGTGCCCGGTGTGGTCGAGGATGTCGTTGACATCATCCTCAACATCAAGCGGATCGTGATCCGGATGGAGGGGACTGACACCCAGACCCTGTCGCTCGCGGCGAGGGGTGCCGGTACCGTCACCGCCGGTGATCTGAAGCTCCCGGCTGGTGTGGAGGTGGTCAATCCTGAAGCCCACATCGCCACGCTTTCGGCTTCAGGCCGCCTCGAAATGGAGCTCACCGTCGGCCCGGGTGTCGGCTATCGCTCTGCCGACGGCAACAAGCAGCAGTCGACACCGATCGGTGTGATTCCGATCGATTCGATCTTCTCCCCGGTGCGCAAGGTCGCCTACCGCGTCGAGAACACTCAGGTCGGTCAGATGACCAACTACGACCGTCTCGTCCTCGATGTCGAGACCAATGGAGCGATTCCCCCCGCCGAGGCGGTGTCCTCAGCCGGGAAGACCCTCGACGAGCTGATGAAGCTGTTCGCTGGAATCGGTGAGGGTCGTGGTCTCGAGCTCGTGGATGTGATGCCGACCACCTCCGGATCACCCGATCTCGATCTGCCGATCGAAGCTCTCGACCTCTCAGAGCGTCCCCGCAACTGTCTGCGTCGGGCCCAGATCAAGACCGTGGGCGAACTTGTCGAGCGGACTTCGGACGACCTTCTCAACATCACCAACTTCGGTCAGAAGAGCCTCGATGAGGTGATCGCCAAGCTCGACGAGCTCGGCCTCAGTCTCGCCGACGCTCCGACCGTCAGTGGAGGAAGCGCCCTCTAATGCCGACCCCCAAGAAAGGTCCGAGACTTGGCGGGTCGCCGCAGAATGAGCGGCTCATCCTCGCCAACTTGACGGCTGATCTGTTCGTGCACGGTCGGGTGACGACCACACAGGCCAGGGCCAAGGCGGTCCGCCCGCTCGCGGAGAAACTGATCACCAAAGCCCGCAAGGGGGACATTCACTCCCGTCGGGTGGTTCTGAAGACCATCACCAACAAGGAAGCTGTTCACCGGCTCTTCGAGGACATCGGTCCCCGTTATGCCGAGCGTCCTGGTGGTTACACAAGAATCACCAAGCTTGGTCCCCGTCGGGGCGACGGCGCAGAAGTCGCCATCATCGAACTGGTCTGACGAACGTCTGCCTCAGGCCGCGGTCTTGCGGAATCTGGCGGCGAAGGTGACACCGGCAGCAAGGCCGATCCCCAGCAGGACGATGAGGATCCGATTGTGCGACGCCACCCCGACGAACACAGCGAACACCACCAGACCCACTCCGTAGATGAGGACATGCATCGGGGTGAACTTGCCGGGTAACCATCGGGCAGCGGCGACTGAGTCGGTGTAGACCACGGCGCCGAACATCACCATGAGCACCCCGGTGACGAGCAACAGCCAGAAGAAGACTGTCGGGAAGATGATCACCACGGCGAATAGGGCCGCCAGCGTATAGACCGTCCCCCGGGTGAACACCCAAGCCGGGAACAGGTGGCCCCACTTCTCCGACGCTTGGTCGAGGGTGGTGTCGAGGAAGGCCGCAACCATTTCACCGAAGCCACGTTCCTCGGCGTGCTTGCTTTCCTTTGTCTTCTCGGGCTTCTCGACCCGCTCGGCCCTGGCTGGAGCGGGTTCGGGCTCGGCCGTCTTCCGGTCATGCTTGACCTTCGTAGAGACTTTGGGGGAGGGGGCATCCTTCTTACGGCCCTTCACTTTCTTCCCGTTGAGGGCGAGGGTGAAGTCGTCGACATTCTCGATGTCGAGGAGGATCTGTTCCCCTTCGGCTGCCATCCGATACCCGGTGGGGGTCGGCTCTAGCTGAATCTCGCTAAGCGACCAATCACCGATCGGCTGGTCCCCGGCGTCGATGGCCAACCGGCCGTCCTCGATCGTCAGTGTGGCCGGCAGGCCTTTTCTGTCTCCGAGTGTCCTGAGAGACGCGTCAAAGGTCCACATATCTACGAATTATCGGCCCAAATCCGGCGAACTTATGCGGAAAAGTTCGTCGAACCGGTTACGCCCTAGAAGAAGCCGTTGCCGAGGAGGAAGAGGGTCAGGATCAATGACAATGCCACCAGGACACAGCTGACGATTCCCAGTGTTCGTGCCGTCTTCGCCATCTGAAGCCCCTCAGGCGGTCTGCGTCCTTCCTCGATGGCCCTGATCTCCCCGATCGCCATCACCAGTCCGATGATTCCAAGAAAGGTGACCGACATCACCAGCCCGATGATGCTGAGTATCAGGGCGGTCAGGGCCTTGCTCTCCTCGGGATAGCGGACGGATTCCTCAGGAAATTGCAGGTCGCTCACAACCGGAAGTATGCCAGGGAGGCCGTCGCCGGATTCGGGACGGGCGCCGTTACCCTTTCCCACAATGGTCACGCCTGCATACCTCGACTTCGAGCTCGAAGCCTGGGCGCGTCTGAGGGCCAACACGCCCCTCACCCTCACCGAGGATGACATCGGAAAGCTCACCGGTATCAATGAGCACCTCGATATCGAGGCGGTCGAGAACGCATACCTACCGCTGTCGCGGCTCCTCAACCTCCATGTCATCGCCAGCCGCCAGCTGGCCACGGTGACCGACACCTTCCTGGGGACGCCACCGATCCCCGCGCCGTTCGTCCTCGGCATCGCCGGGTCGGTCGCAGTGGGCAAATCCACAACCGCCCGTGTCCTCCAAGCGCTGCTCGCCCGTTGGCCCCAACATCCTGTCGTCGAGTTGGTGACCACCGACGGTTTTCTCTATCCGAACGCGCTGCTCGAGGAGCGTGGACTGATGGAACGCAAGGGGTTCCCCGAGTCATACGACCGGGCGGCACTGCTCGACTTCGTGGCCCGGGCCAAAGCGGGCGAGGAGGTCCTCGAGGTCCCGATCTACTCACATGTCCGCTATGACATCCTCGAGGGGGAGCACCGGGTTGTGCCCAGACCCGACATCCTGATCATCGAGGGCCTCAACGTCCTCCAGGCAGGACACTCCGGGGCGTTCGTGTCTGACTACTTCGACTTCAGTATCTACGTGGATGCTCCCACCGAGGCAATCCGGTCCTGGTACGTCAGTCGGTTCCTTGCCCTCAAGGAGACCGCCTTCAAGGATCCCGACGCCTACTTCCGCAGGTATGCGGCGTTGACCGATGAGGAAGCCGTGGAGGTCGCCACTTCGATCTGGTCGAGGATCAACGAAGTGAACCTTCACGAGAACATCCTCCCCACACGGGAGAGGGCATCGCTGATCCTGGAGAAGGCGCCCGACCACAACATCTCCCGGGTGCGTCTCCGCCGATAGGTTTACCCTGAGCTAGTGGGAAAGATCTTTGGAAGGGCCCTTCGGGCCACCCTGTTCGACCGCAAGGCTTTCACCGAGGCTTTCTTCAGGGATGACTCGGCAGCCGACGGCGCCATCGTGGTCTCGGCGGTCGCTGCCCTGACCTATATCGGGACGCTCGTTTGGCACGGCATCCTCGGCAGTTTCAGTCTCGGCGGGCTGATCCAGATCGTCCTCGCTGGAGTCATGGGTTGGCTGATCCTGGCCCTGGCCACCTGGTTCGTGGCGACACGTCTCTTCTCCGCGAGAGGGCGACCCCAAATGATGATGGGTCTTCACGGACTGGCACCGCTGCCACTACTACTCGAGATACCTGCGAATGAATGGGTGGCTGCCATCGGGCTGATCTGGTACCTGGCGATCCTGGTGCTGGCGACACGGGAGATGGGCGATCTCTCCCCCCGGAATGCCGGTGTATCCGGATTCATCGGGTTCGCCTTGGCAGCCCTGATCAGGTCACTCTTCGGGGTCCCGTTTGCCCTGTTCAGCGCCATCTTCTGATGCCGACGATCAGGCTCGACCTGGCCTACGACGGAACCGGATTCCGTGGATATGCCCGGCAGGAAGGTGTCCGCACCGTACAGGGCGAGCTTGAATCAGCCCTCACCACTCTTCTCGGTACGACACCGGACACCACCGTGGCGGGTCGGACTGATGCGGGAGTCCATGCCATCGGGCAGGTGGTGTCATTCCCGGTGGATGCGGTCCCGGACCTCGCACGCTTGGTGAGATCGCTGAACGGGATGCTCGGACCCGAGATCGCAGTGAGATCGGCGGGGACGGTCCCTGATGACTTCAACGCACGCCACTCGGCAAAGTGGCGCCGTTACCGGTACCGGCTCGGGACCGGACCAGCACCCGATCCATTGACACGTATCTACACCTGGCATGTCGGGCCGGGTCTGGACATGGATGCGATGACCCGGGCAGCGGCCTGTTACCTGGGAGAACACGACTTCAGCTCCTTCTGTCGCTCCGTTGAAGGGAAATCGAACGTGCGTAGGGTTGAGCAAGCCGACCTCCAGGTGACCGAGGACGCTTGCGAGTTCTGGATCAGCGCCAACGCCTTCTGTCATCAGATGGTCCGTTCGCTGGTCGGTCACATGTATGACGTCGGTCGGGGTTACGCCACTGTTGATGGGGTCCCGGAGGTGATAGCCGCCAGGGACCGGTCACGGGTGGCGACGGTCGCCCCGCCGCATGGACTCACCCTCTGGGAGGTCGGGTACTGATCCCCATGAGATACCCACTGCCTGACACTTAAGCCAGGTAGGGCTCGAGGTCCTTTCGGATCCGCTCGGCGTGCGACGCCTCGCGGGTCTCGACGGATATGGAGATCTCGACCTTCCCGTATGGCATGGCGAATCCCTCGCGATGGTGATCCACCTGGACCACATTCCCGCCCCTCTTGGCGATGATGGCAAGGACCCTGGCCAAACTCCCCGGCTGGTCGGGGACCCGGATCGTGTACTTGGCGAACCGACCGGAGGCCTCCATACCGGTCCGGATCATCTTCCCCACCGCCATCAGGTCGATGTTGCCCCCAGACAGGACGATGCATATCGGGTCCGGCGCGGTGTCGGGGATGAGCTTTTCGAGGAGTGCGGCCACCCCGACAGCACCGGCCGCTTCGACCATCAGCTTTGACCGTTCCAGGATCAGGGTCAGGGCGGCTGTGGTCTGGTCATCATTGACCACCAGCAGGTGGTCGACGTACTCCTCGAGATGCTCCCACACCACCTCTGAGGGGACCGAAACGGCGATCCCATCCGCAACGGTGGGTCGTCCCCTTGGGTAATCGGTGACGATCTCGCCGCGACTGCGGCTTTCGTTGTAGACCGCCGCAGCGTCAATCTCCACTCCGATGACGGTCGCATCGGGCTTCATTGTCTTCAGGGCCATGGCCGAGCCGGCGAGAAGACCTCCACCTCCGGTCGGCACCACCATTGTTCCCACGTCGGGTAGCTGTTCGTAGACCTCCAGACCGAGCGTTGCCTGGCCGGCGACGATCTGGGGGTTGTCGTAGGGATGGACGAAGAACGCCCCGCGGCTCTCGGAATACTGGCGGGCGGCGTCGACGGCGTCGGCTAGGGACATCCCTTTCAGCTTCACCGTGGCGCCGTAATCCTGGGTTGCCTTGATCTTCGGGATCGGAGCGTTGCGTGGCATGAACACGGTGCAGTCCGACCCAACGAAAGAGGCCGCCAGTGCGACTCCCTGGGCATGGTTACCTGCCGAGGCGGCAACGACCGGCTCACCGGCCATCCTGGTCAGGACATTCAGCGCCCCCCGGATCTTGAAGGACCCGGCACGTTGCATGCATTCCGCCTTGAGATAGACCTCGCGGCCGGTGAGACGGCTGAAGGAATCCGATCGGAGTAGTGGCGTGGTCTTGACCCGGCCCTGGAACCGGGCACGCGCTTCGTGGACATCGTCGATTGTGATCATTTTGAATTGGCCTAGCGACGGCTACCGCCGTAGCATATGTCCTGCTCCCGTTGCGGAGCCGTTTCCCCAAACGTCCCCGTGCCTAGCTGTGCGGAGAATCTCAGAGAATGACAGTGAACAAGACTTACTCGCCCAAGGCGGCTGACATCGACCGTGCCTGGTACGTCGTCGACGCCACCGATCTGCCGTTGGGCAGACTCGCCTCCGAGATCGCGCAGATCCTGCGGGGCAAACACAAGCCCACATACGCACCCCACATGGCCATGGGCGACTTCGTGGTCCTGGTCAACGCCGAGAAGGTGGCGGTCACATCCGACAAGAGCCAGTCGAAGATCTACTACCGCCACTCGGGATACCCCGGTGGGATCAAGGCGGAGTCCTTCGAGTCGCTGCTCGGACGCCGCCCCGAGGTGATCATCGAGCGCGCCGTCCGTGGGATGCTGCCGAAGAACAAGTTGGGCCGGAAGATGCTCAAGAAGCTGAAGGTCCACGCCGGGCCGGATCATCCCCATGCGGCGCAGAATCCGACCCCCTTGGAGTTCAAGATTCGAAAGGTGGAAGACTGATGGCAAAGCCGTTGGTTCAGGCGACGGGTCGTCGCAAGGAGTCAGTAGCCCGGGTTCGTCTTCGTGATGGTTCCGGCCAGGTGACCCTCAACGGTCGTGCCCTGGAGGACTACTTCCCGACTATGGCGGCGCGGATGCGGGTCATGGAACCCTTCACCATCACCCAGACCCAGGGGCGTTACGACGTTGACGCAACCCTCGAGGGTGGTGGCACCACAGGTCAGGCCGACGCCCTCCGTCTCGGGATCTCCCGTGCGTTGATCGCGGTCGACCCGGATCTCCGCCCGGGCCTCAAGAAGGCCGGCATGCTCACCCGGGACGCACGCATCGTGGAGAGCAAGAAGTACGGTCTGCGCAAGGCACGTAGGGCCACCCAGTACACCAAGCGGTAAGCAGTGCTTCGCCTGCCGGCGTTTGGAGTCTTCAGGTCTGCCGGATGACACCGCTCGCGGCGTCCATGTCATCGACACCGGTGCATCTGAGTTCTGCATCTTCATTGGCACTGAGCCATGTCTGACCTCCGTCGGCTCCTCGACGAGGGGAAGCCAATCTTCGGCACCGACGGAGTTCGGGGTGTCGCCGGCTCAGAACTGACCCCCGAACTGGCCCAATCGATCGGACGCGCTGCCGGGTCCTGGCTCCGTTCGGGCCCGGTCGTGGTCGGACGGGACACCAGACGATCGGGATCGATGCTGGCATCGGCCCTGCAAGCGGGATTCCATGCGTCGGGGATCGACACCGTCGACGTGGGGGTCCTACCCAGCGGTGGAATCAGCTTTCTCACCGAGTCCACTTCGGCCACGATGGGGGCCATTGTCTCGGCATCCCACAATCCCGCCGAGGACAACGGGATCAAGCTCCTCGCCGCGAGAGGTACCAAACTTCCCGACGAGGTTGAACGGGAGATCGAGGAACGGATCCGTTCCGCCGGATCACGGTCTGCTCTCGGAAGTTCGATCGGGTACCGGAGCGAGAATCCCGATGCCAGAGAGTCGTACATAGACCATCTCGCCTCGACTTCCCGGTACACGCTGAGCGGTTTGAACATCGCTCTCGACTGTGCGCACGGGGCTTCCTACCTGACCGCGCCCGAGTTGTTCCGGCGGCTCAAGGCGGACGTGGAGGTATTCGCCGCCGAACCAAATGGGATGAACATCAACGACGGATGCGGTGCGACGCATCCCGAGTATCTGGCGGAGGTCGCCCGGGGAAGGATCGGATTGGCCTTCGACGGGGATGCCGATCGGCTGATCGCGATCGATGAGGACGGGCGGGTCGCCAATGGTGATGTGATCATGGCGGTGATCGCCAGGCACATGAAGGAGCAGGGTCGCCTCAGGAAGAACCTGGTGGTCACCACGGTGATGGCCAACCTGGGATTCCACAGGTCGATGGCCGAAGCCGGCATTGATGTGATCCAGACCAAAGTCGGCGACCGGTATGTGA
>CAYNSP010000015.1:0-24001 GCA_964400035.1 uncultured Acidimicrobiaceae bacterium
CTCACCGTGAGGTCGACTCCGTCGACGGCACGGTTGTCCCCGTATACCTTCACCAGTTTGTCGGTCCTTATGGCCGCTGACATGACGCTGAACGGTACCCTCCTCATCATGGCCGCGATACGACCGGTGGTACTTTCAGGGGGATCGGGCACCAGGCTCTGGCCCCTCTCCACCCCTTCAAGACCGAAGCAGTTCGCCGATCTGCTCGACGGGATGTCGCTGTTCGGGGCGACGCTCGTTCGATTGGAGGGCCTTGATGGCGTGGCCAGACCGATCGTGGTGGCTGGAGCCGACCATCTCGACCTGATCGAGGAGACAGCCGGTGAAGTCGAGGTCGAGCTCGGTGCGATCATCATCGAGCCGATCGGTCGAAACACCGCGCCAGCCATCGCTGCGGCTGCTCTCTACGCCGATCCTGACGACGTCCTGGTCATTCTTCCGTCCGACCATCTCATCCGCGATACGGAACTTTTCCGTGACAAGGTGAGGGAGGCTGCCGCCATCGCAGGCGAGGGCTACATAGTGACTTTCGGGATCACACCGACCCGTCCCGACACCGGTTACGGATACATCCAGATGGGGCCCCCGATGGGTGCGGCGAGAGAGCTGGTCCGATTCAAGGAGAAGCCTTCGCTGGAGGAGGCCGTCGCCCTGGTCGAGGACGGAAACCACCTGTGGAACTCGGGCATGTTCATCGCCCGGGCGGGCACTCTCGTCGAGGAGATGGAGGTCGCCTGTCCTCAGGTCCTCGAGCCGGTACGTCAGGCGATAACGGTCACCGATGACGACGTTTGTCTGCTCGGTCAGGGATTTGCCGAGGCCGAACGGATCTCTTTCGACCATGCCGTCATGGAAAGGACCCGGAGAGGGACCGTCCTACCTTTGGATGCGGGTTGGGACGACGTCGGGTCGTATCTAGCCCTTCTCGCCAACAGCGACCGGGATGAGAACGGGAACGCCGTGGCGGGACCGGTCATCCTGGACGACGTCCACAACTCGTTCATCCACGCCACCACCCGACCGGTTGTGGTGTCCGGACTGTCCGACGTGGTGGTAGTAGAGACCCAAGCCGGAGTGTTGGTGGTTCCGCTGGACCGGTCCCAGGATGTCCGGCATCTGGCCGAACGGGTCGGTGAGGTTGAAGGTTGAGAAGCCACCTGGAATACGATGCCCGGCGATGAAGAGACTTCTCCTGGCACTTCTGATGCTGCTCGCCGCCTGCAACGGCTCCCCACCCCCCGATACCGCCACCGGTGAAGAGATCGTCAAATCGATCTGTGCGCAGTGTCACAACGCCGACCTGTCGGGCAGAGTGGGTCCGGCGTTGGGTCCCGGGTCGAACGCCGCCTCCCAACCTGATGAATTCCTCCGGGTCACGATCACCAACGGACGCGGGTCGATGCCATCGTTCTCCAGCACCCTGACCCCGGCGCAGATCGACTCGGTGATCGCATACATCCGGAAGGTACAGGCCGGTTGACCGGTCTTCCGGAGGGTCTCGAGTTCCATCCGATAAGGGTGCCGATGAGGCATCGATTCCGCAGGGTGGACCACCGCGAGGCCGTCCTGATCAAGGGTCCATCCGGATGGGGCGAGTTCTCCCCGTTTCCCGACTATCCACCCGAGGTCACCGTCCGTTGGCTGGCGGCCGCATTGGAGCTGGCATGCGGTCGGTTGCCCGACCCCGGGAAGCCGACGATTGCGGTGAACGTGACCATCCCGGTGGTGGCTCCCGACATCGCTGCCCGGATCGCCCTGGAGTCCGGTGCCCGCACCGCCAAGGTAAAGGTCGCCGACCCCGGTACCACTGAAGCCGAGGATCTCGAAAGGATCGCGGCGGTGAAGGACGCCCTCGGTGCGGGGGGAAGGGTTCGGGTCGACGTCAATGCCTCATGGGACCTCGAAACCGCGGTGGCACGGTTGGAGGCGATGGCCCACTTCGGCCTCGAATACGTGGAGCAACCGGTCGCCACCATCGAGGAAATGAAGGAGTTGAGACAACGGGTTCCGATCCGGCTCGCCGCAGATGAGGTGGTTCGTCAGAGTCCCGACCCGCTCCGCGCAATTGAGGAGGGGGCAGCCGACGTCCTGGTGCTCAAGGTTCAGCCGATGGGTGGGATATCCCGGGTACTCGATCTGGCCGGTCAAGTCGCGGTGCCCGTCGTCATCTCCTCGGCCCTGGAGACTTCAGTGGGAATGTACGGGGGAGTCTTGGCCGGTTCCCTGATCGATTCACCGCACGACTTCGGCCTCGGGACGGTGTCCCTCCTCGCCGGAGATCCGACGGGGGAGCCCCTGATACCAACGGGAGGGGTGCTGGAGGTTCGCCGACCCGAACCCGATCCTGACCTTCTCGAACGATGGGCACCCGATCCCGACGTTTCGGCACATCTGCTCCATAGGCTTCGGGCGGCTGCCGAACTCCTGACATAATCCCGGCCGTGGAGCACGCCCCGAATCCGTCGACGGCCCTGGCCCGCGTGGTTGTCGACGAATTGGTTGGGGGCGGCGTGAGATTGATCGTGCTCTCGCCCGGGTCTCGTTCCGCTGCGCTCGCCATCGCCGCAGTCGGACATCCGGGGGTTTCGACGGTGCTGCTGCTTGACGAGAGGTCGGCCGCCTTCTACGCACTGGGTCGGGCCAAATCGACTGGTGAGCCGGTCGCGGTGATGGCCACTTCGGGTACGGCCCCTGCCAACTGGTTTCCCGCGGTGATCGAGGCGGACGCCGCGTGCGTGCCGGTCATCTTCATTTCAGCGGATCGTCCCACCCGACTCCGTGGGGTCGGGGCCAACCAGACCATCGATCAGGTCGAGATGTTCGGGAAGAAGGTCCGGTTCTTTGCCGGGATCGAAGCACCTGACGACACCGACCGGGTGTCGGAATGGCGGTCGACACTCCGCCGGGCCATGGCGGCCGCCACTCCCACCGCTGTCGGGGCCAGACCAGGACCTGCACACATCAATGTCGCCTTTGAGGAGCCCACGGTCCCCGTGGCGGATGATGGAAGATCCAAAGCCCGACCATATGCACATCGTCTCGACCCACTGCCCGAGGTGATTCCGGACTCCGAACCTGAACCGCCGGTCGTTGATTCACACACTGAAGTCCCTTCACGGGGTCTGGTGGTGGCAGGTGACGGGAATTACGACCGGGACGGGCTTCTCGAAGCCGCCGGCCGCTTGGGTTGGCCGGTGCTCGCTACGGCCCTCTCAGGTCTGCGGGGGAGGAAGGTCCTCGGGGCCTACGGTCACCGGTTGAGGACACCACCCGGACCTGAGGAGACACCCGAGATCGTGGTGGCAGTGGGCGCCACAGGACCTGATGACAGGTTGGAGAGGCTGATCGGCTCGGCATCCAGCCGATTCCGGGTGGATCGTTGGGGACGTCACATCGACCCCGGACTGTTCGGGACCGTCCAGGTGAGGGACGATCCTGTCCGGTTCCTTGCCGGGCTGCGTAGCGATCCGGATCCCGGGTGGGTCGAGATGTGGGAGGAGTCCGACCGTCGGGTCCGATCAGCCCTGGATGAACACCTGGCCGGTGCCGGGGCACCAACGACCGCCCGTGTCGCCTGGTATCTCAATCGGGTCGAAAGGAACGTGTTCGTGGTGGGAAGTTCCCTCCCGATCCGGGAGGCCGACGCTCACCTCACAGTGCCCGGACCTGTGGTTGCCAACCGCGGGGCATCGGGGATCGACGGCTTCGTGTCACTTGCACTCGGCGCCGCTTCGGCCCATGAGAGGACCCTGGGGTTCTGCGGGGATCTCTCCTTGCTCCATGACTCGAACGGTTGGCTCTGCGACACCGCGCATGACCTCACCGTTGTGGTGGTGAACAACCAGGGTGGAGGGCTTTTCGATCTGCTCCCGCAACGTCAGCACGCCCCCCATTTCGAGAGGTTGTTCATCGCACCTCACGGCCGGAGCCTGGCCGATCTGGCCCGTCTCCACCGTTTGAACCATGAAATGGTCACCGAGATCCAGGAAGTGGCACCGACGGTGGCTGATGCGATCGGATCGGGCGGGTTGAATCTGATCGAGATACCCGCCGACAGGGAAGACGATCTCGCTCTGAACCGTGAACTGACCGCGGTTGCCGCCGCCGCGTTACACCGGTCCTGAGTCGGCAACCCCGAGCGCAGAGAGCATCGGTCGTAGCTTCAACTCTGTCTCCTCAAACTCCGCCTCCCGGGTGGAGTCGGCCACCAGTCCACCACCGGCATAGAGCGTCGCTCTGTCCGCTCTGATCGAGGCACAGCGGAGCGCGATAGCGAATTCTCCGTTCCCGTCCGGGTCGAACCATCCGACAGGTCCGCCATATCGCCCCCGCGACCTGGGTTCGATCCGGGATATCAGTTCGATCGCCCGGTCGTGCGGCGTCCCACCGAGGGCCGGTGTCGGATGCAGGGCGGCAACAAGTTCGAGGATCCCGACCCCCGGCTTTCTCCGTCCGACGAACCGGGTACCGACATGATCGATGGCTCCGAAGCTGAGGATCGATTGCTCGCCGACCAGATCAACTGTCAATGCTCCAAGGATCGCCGCCACGGTGTCGGCGGCGTGGCGATGCTCCTCGCTGATCTTGGCCGAGCTCAGGTCATCACCGGTCCGGGCCGTGCCCGCCAGCACCAGCGAGGTCACCTGATCGCCATCGACCGCAACCAGCAACTCGGGCGAGGCACCGACCAGGCCATCGACGGCGAACACGAACGTGTCGGGGTTGTCGGCGAGGAGATTGGCGACCACCGACTCCAGCGGCACCGGCCCATCGAACTCGAGATCGACCTGCCGGGCCAGGACCACCTTCTCGACCCGACCCCCGGAAATGGCGTCCATCGCGGCTCCGAATCCCTCCTCCCAGACGCCCTTCCCGGTGTCGACAATCCGGGCTGGTGGGATTGGCGTGGACGAAGCGATGAACTCGGGAGCCAAGTCTGAGGGGGCCAGTACCAGAGATCCCGGTGCCGCAGGATCAAAGGTGAATGACGCCAGTGCGACCGGGAGACCTGAAGAAGCCAGCCAGAGGGCGGCGGATCTGTAGCGGTCAGGTCCCACTGTCGGGTCGAATCGCTCGAAGGCACCTGGGCCTACGATCGTCCTTCTCGCTGAGTGCCAGACGAGGGTCACGGGAACCTTTCCACCCGGTCGGGGTCGAAACAGGCGAGTCGTCTGGCTAACCAGGCGAACCGGTCAGGGTCCCCGGAGGCGACCATGGTGAGCGAGCCTGACCCTTCCGGGGTGGCGGCGACCCTGGCGGTCTGACGGGCTACCGCCGCAGCCGGGTCTATCACCATTGCCGCCGGTCCCGCCACTTTCTCGATGGTGGGCCCCAGGAATGAGAAGTGCGTGCACCCCAGGACCAAGGTGTCTGCGCCCTGGTCCATGACATCAGCGATGGTCGGATTGATGATGGCCTCGACCTCGACACCGTCGACCTCCCCGGCCTCGACCGACAGGACCCATTCGGGACACGCCCGGGTGAGCACGATCACTCCTTCGGTGAACCGGCTCACCACCGATTCGAAGAGTCTCCCCTGGAAGGTGGCGGCGGTGGCGAAGACTGCGATGACTCCGGTACCCGTGGCGGCCACGGCCGGTTTCACCGCAGGCTCCATACCCACGATGGGGATCGTCGGATGAACCAGACGGAGATCATCGAGGGCGGCCGCCGAAGCGGTGTTGCAGGCGACGACGAGGGTGGTGGCACCACGGTCGATGAGCCAGGATGCGATCTCATGGGAGAACTCCTGGACCTCGGTTAGCGACCTCGGACCGTAAGGGGCCCGACCCCGGTCTGCGACGTAGGTGAGATCGGCGGTGGGTAGAACCTGGCGGATCTCACGGAGTACCGAGAGACCGCCGACACCGGAGTCGAACACGCCGATCACGCCCACTATCTCACCACTTCCGGTCCCATAACACTGGTAGCGTCGCCGCAAGGAGGTGGTCTTTGGAAGTCAACGGTTCAGTCGCGGTCATCACCGGTGGGGTTTCGGGCCTGGGGTTCGGTGCCGCCGGTCGTCTCGTCGCCAACGGGGCTTCGGTGGTCATGCTGGATGTCAACGAGACCAGGGGCAGCGCCGCGGTGGCGGAACTGGGTGATGCCTCACGGTTCATCCCCTGTGACGTCTCCGACCCGGATGCGGTCGAGGCCGCAGTGGCCGGCGCCGCGGAGGCGTTCGGGCGGATCGACATCCTGGTCAATGCTGCCGGGATCGCCCCGGCCCAGCGGGTTGTCTCCAGAGACGGTTCGCTCCACAACCTCGACCTGTTCAAGGCCACCATCGGGATCAACCTGATCGGCATGTTCGATGTGATCAGGAACGTGGCCCGGGTTATGTCGGCCAACCCCGAGGGCCACGCCGGGGAGCGTGGAGTCATCATCAACGTGGCGTCCATCGCCGCCTTCGACGGCCAGATCGGTCAGGCCGCGTACTCTGCATCCAAAGGCGGTGTCGTCGGGATGACCCTCCCGATTGCGCGCGACCTCGGACCGCTGGGGATTCGGGTGGTGACCATCGCCCCCGGGATCATGGACACACCGCTGCTGGACTCGGCCCCGCAGGAACTCAAAGACTCGCTGGCCAGGCTGAGTGTCTTTCCCCAACGGTTGGGAACACCGGACGACTTCGCCCACCTGGTCCAGGCGATCATCGAGAATCAGATGCTCAACGGCGAGGTGATCCGACTCGACGGTGCTGCACGGATGCCTCCTAAGTAGGTTCAGATCCGGGGAATCCCCTCGAGACTCTCCGGATTCTCAAGCCCGGTGAGATCACCCGCAGGCTGACTCAGGGCAACCGCCCGGATCACCCGTCGCATGATCTTCTGGGATCGGGTTCGGGGTAGGTCGGTGACACATTCGACAACTGAGGGGGTGAAGGCCTTTCCCATCGACGAGGCCACCGCATCTCTCACCCGTTGACGCAGCGCCTCGTCGGCTCCGATACCGGGCGAGGGGACTACGAAGACACCGAGGGACTCACCTTTGACCGTGTCGGGGATTCCGATCACGGCCGCCATCATCACTTCGGGGAGGGCCACCACCACGGACTCGATCTCGGCCGGTCCGACCCGTTTCCCGGCGATGTTGAGCGTGTCGTCGGAGCGACCGTGGAGATACCAGAAGCCGTCCTCGTCGATCGAGGCCCAGTCGCCATGGACCCAGGTGTCGGGGAATCTCGACCAGTAGGTGTCGATGTAGCGCTCGGGTTCCCCCCAGAACCCCCGTGTCATTCCCGGCCACGATCCCCGAATCACCAGCTCACCGACCTCTCCACGGACCGGTCGCCCCTCGTCGTCATAGACATCGGCGTCGACTCCGAACGCCGGGCCACCGAGCGAGGTCGGTTTCAGACCCTGGAGCATGTTGGTGGAGAGGATGCATGCCCCGATCTCGGTGCCACCCGAGATGTTCATGATCGGGATCCTCTCCCCGCCAACGTCGCGGAACAGCCACCACCAGGGCTCGGTGTTCCAGGGCTCCCCGGTGGAGCCGAAGACCCGGAGGCGGGAGAGGTCATGACGGTGCGCCATTGCGGCACCATGTGGCTGCAGTGCCCGGATGAGGGTGGGCGAGACGCCAAAGATGGTCAGGCCGAGTTCGTCCACCACCTGCCAGATGCGGTCCGGCCCGGGGTAGTCGGGGGCGCCATCGTAGGTGGCGATAGTTGCCCCGTTGGCCAGGCCGGCTACCACCATCCAGGGCCCCATGATCCAACCCATGTCGGTGAACCACATGACGACATCTTCGGTCCCGACATCCAGTTGGAATGCCCCCTCAGCGGCGAGCTTGACGGTCAGTCCGCCATGGACATGGACCGCACCTTTTGGCCGTCCCGTGGTCCCCGAGGTGTAGGCGATCAGGACGGGCTCTTCCGGGACCGTGAGGACGGGGACAGCCGGTTCGGCGGAGGGCACGATGTCATGCCACCAGACATCACGTCCCGTGGTCATGGGGGTGTCATCCCTTCCCAGGTAGTCGACAACCAACAGATGCTCGACTCCACCGGCGATCTGACACGCCCGGTCTGCAGTCTCTTTCATGGCCACCGGGCGTCCACGCCGCTGGAAACCATCGGCGCAGATCAGAACCCGGGGCTTCGGGTTCTCCAGACGTGATGCGACTGCTTCGGGGGCATATCCGGAGAAGACCGGGACGAAGATCGCTCCCATCCGGGCTATCGCCAGGAATGCGGCCACCGCCTCGGTCGACATGGGGAGGAACACCGCCACCGCATCACCCCGTCTGACTCCGAGACCGGTGAGGGCACCCGACAGTTTTCCTACCAGGTCGGCGAGTTCGGCAAACGTGGTTTCGGTGATGGCGCCGGACTCGTTTTGGGAGCGAACCGCGATCCGGTCGGGATCGGTTGTCGCCCACCGGTCGAGGCAGGCGCGGGCGAGGTTGAACCGTCCGTCCACCCACCATGTCGCCCACGGCTGACCGCGGGACGTGTCGCGGACGATCGTGGCGGGTCGGTCGAAGGGGAGGCCCAGGAAGTCGACAACCTCATTCCAGAACCACTCCGGTTCGGTGACGGAACGGCGAACCAGGTCCTGGTACTCGGTGATCCCATGACGGCGCATGAACCTTGCCGTGTTCGACCGGGCGGCCGCATCGGCATCGGGTGTCCAGACGACGTCAAAACGTTCCATCAGCAGGGCTCGAGAGTATCGGAGAACCGTCCTGGTTCGGAACCGGACCCTAATCTGTCGACGATGAGGAGCCAGACCGAACGGGTGGAACGCCGCCAGTTGCGTCAGCGAACCTTGACCATCGCATCGGTGTGGATCGGGATCGCCATCCTCGCCTGGCTGGCATACACACTGCGCAACCTTCTCTTCATGATCTTCGTCTCGGTCTTCGTCGCGGTGGCTTTCGCCCCGGCGGTGAAATGGCTGGAGGACCGGGGCTGGAAGCGGGGCCTGGCAACCGGTGCGTCCTTCCTGGCGGCATTCCTCTTGTTCATGGGGTTCGCCGCTGCTCTCGCCCCCTTGTTCGTCGAGCAGGTCCAGCAGTTGATCGATTCGCTACCCGGGTTGATCGAGTCGTTGGGCGGTTGGTTGGAGCGGCTGGGTATCGAGGTCAACTGGGATCCGGCGAGCCTGGGAGAGCAGATCGGGACCGCCATCCAGAGTTTCGGGGGCAACATCGTCGGCGGTGTGCTGGGAGCCGCCAGCTCGATCGTCGGCTTCATGATCTTCGCTACCACCGTGATCCTGTTCTCCTTCTTCATGGTCGCCGAACTTCCGAAGATGCAGAGGACCGTCCTCTCCACGATGCCCGAGCGTCAACAGCGGAGAGCCCTGCAGGTTTGGGACGTTGCCGTGGACAACATGGGGGCCTACGTCTATTCGCGGCTTCTCCTCGCGGTGGTCTGTGCTGCTGTGGCTTTCGGTGCGATGCAGCTGCTCGGGGTGCCCTTCGCCTTGTCGCTCGGGCTCTGGTTGGGTGTGGTCAGCCAGTTCATCCCGGTGGTGGGAACGTATATCGGAATGGTTCTCCCCGCGTTGGTCGCCCTCACCTTCAACGGATGGCAGACCATGCTGTGGATCCTCGTCATCTTCACCGCCTATCAGCAGATCGAGAACTACTTCATCGCACCCATCGTTACGAAGAGGACCATGGAGATACATCCGGCAGTTTCGGTCGCGGCGATCATCGCCGGCGGCGCCCTCATGGGTGGGATTGGTGTCATCCTCGCACTGCCCATGACCGGGATCATCCAGGCGATAATCTCGGAGTCACGTCGTCCCTATGACGTGATCCTGGATGAGAAGGGCGACGCAGTGACGCCGACCGGGGCGCCTGAAGAAGCCTGACGTGCGACGTTCCTACCTGATACTGCTGCTTGTGCTGGTCCTGTTCGCCTGTGACTCAACGGTGAACCCCACCACGTCAACCACACCGGTGACCCTTCCCCCCGAGACCACCACAACCCTTCCCGACCCGTGTCCGGATCAATTCTGTGTCATCTACACCATCCGGCCCGATGCCACCTGGTCGGACGGTGTCCCGGTCACCTCAGCCGACTTTGCCCATACCCTCTCCCTTTTTCTCGACCCTGACGGGCCAGACCCCGGCAATCCGGGATACGAATTGGTCACCGGATACGAGGTGATCGACGATGCCACCTTCCTCATCGCACTCTCAGAAGACTTCGCCGCCTGGCGGTCCCTATTCGAGATCGTCTTCCCCGCCCACGTGGAATATGACGGAGCCCTGCCCGGACCCACAAGCGGACCCTTCCTGGTCGCCGACATCAGCGACGGAGAGGTAGTTCTGGAAAGGAACCCGCTCTTCAGCGGGGCGCCGGATGGGGGAGACGTCGGTTCGATCCGCCTCGTCGTGGCCGACGGGGTCAGGGAGATGGTCGCCGGACTCGGGTCGGAATTCGATCTGATCAACCCCGCACCCCAGGACTGGGTCCTCGACGAGATCAGCGACACGTCCGGGGTTGAGTATCTTCTGAGCGACGGCCCGTACTGGGAACACATCACCTTCAACCACTCCGACCCGCTTCTGTCCCAATCATGGATGAGGGAGGCCATCGCCACGGCTCTCGACCGTGAGGCGATCCTCGATGAGACAGTGAGGACCATCAATCCGGCAGCCGAACCACTCGGTAACACCATCTGGATGCACGGCTCCGCCCACTATCAGGATCATTTCGAGGTGGCGCAGAGCACCTCCACCGCCGCCGCCCTCCTCACCTCCAATGGGTGCGAACGGGGCTCCGACGGCATCTTCACATGCGGGGGGAGACGCGCCTCGTTCATCTGGGCCACCACGGTCGGTGACCCGCATCGGAACAGCCAGCAGGACCTCGGGATCGACCAACTGAGGGATGCGGGTATCGAGATCATTCCCTGGCGTCTCAGCCCCACCGACCTGTTCTCGAGTCCGGTCTTCTTCGGCGACTCAGGGGTGTGGCAGCTGATCAGCTTCTCCTGGAAAGCATCTGCCGATCCCTTCCTTGGCGACTCGAAGTTCCAGTGTTCGGGGACCGGCCCGCACGGGATGGGACTCCTCAACGTGTCCCGGTACTGCGACCCAGATCTGGAGGAACTGGTTGCCGCCGCCGGTGGGGTGATGGACCCCGACGAACGGGCAGCCGTCTACAACCAGATCGTCGACCAGTATCTCGGCGAGTTTGCCGTCATCCCGCTCTACCAGCGTCCATCCCTGCTCGCCTGGACGTCGACACTGACCGGGCCGACACCGAATCCGTGGACCACGGACATGTGGAATGTCGGCGAGTGGGCCGGTCAGGACGAAGTGGTGGTGGCGATCGCCGACGACCCGATCTCGCTCACCCAACCGCTCCCCACCGACGACGCGGCCGCCATGATCATGAATGCCCTCTACCTGGGGGCCTTCCGGATCACCCCGGAAGGTGAGTTCTTACCGTCCCTCGTGGTGGGGGCCGAGGTTCTCTTCCGGGGTGGAGGATGACCGGAGGCCCGCTTCAGGGTCTTCGTGTCGTCGAGCTCGCCGGTCTGGGTCCGGCACCGTTCTGCGGGATGGTCCTGGCCGATCTGGGTGCCGATGTGATCAGGGTGGACCGTGTCGATGGCGGGCCACCGATGGTGAAACCTGCCACCGATGTCCTCAATCGCGGCAAGGAGTCGATAGCCGTCGACCTCCGCAGTACCGATGGTGTCGAGATCGTGCTGCGTCTGGTCGAGAGCTCCGACGTCCTCATCGAAGGTTTCCGCCCGGGAGTCGCCGAACGACTCGGACTGGGTCCGGATGTCTGTATGGCGCGGAACCCCGCGCTGGTATTTGGTCGGATGACCGGTTGGGGACAAACCGGACCTCTCGCCGACCGTGCCGGACACGACATCAACTACATCGCGCTGTCGGGTGCTCTCGGATCGATTGGCCCGGCCGAACGGCCGATAGTTCCACTCAATCTGGTCGGGGACTTCGGGGGCGGGGGTCTCCTGCTGGCGGTCGGTGTCCTCGCCGCATGTCTCGAGGCCCGCACCAGCGGTGTGGGACAGGTCGTCGATGCGGCGATGGTCGATGGATCGGCACTGCTCATGGCATCCCACCACGGATATCTTGCGGATGGATGGTGGTCACCGGACCGGGAGCGCAATCTGCTCGACGGGGCGGCACCCTTCTACACCACTTATCGCACCTCCGACGGGGAACACATGGCGGTGGGTGCCCTGGAACCTCAGTTCTATGCCGCCCTGTTGGAAGGTTTGGAGTTGGATCCGGCCGAGTTGCCTCAACAGCACGACCGTTCCGGTTGGCCGGTCCTCAGGGAGGTGTTCTCCGAAAGATTCGCCACCCGGACCCGTGCTGAGTGGACGGCGCGTTTCGGGGGCACCGATGCCTGCGTCGCGCCGGTACTCAGCATGATCGAGGCCCGGGACCATCCTCACAACAGGGAACGTGGGACCTTCATCGACACCGGTGTGGTCCAACCCGCCCCTGCCCCTCGCTTCTCGCGAACCCCGACTGCCACGCCCGGAAACCCATCAGAACCCGGGTCGGGGACGGATCGGGTTCTGACCTCGCTGGGCTATAGCCCTGATGAAATCGGTATGCTCCGAGCAGCCCGAACCATCGCCTAGGAGGAACTGTGACCGACGCTGCCGTTCTCGCTGAGAGAGCCGAGATCGACGCCATTGCCGATGGCATGACCCTTGTTCATCTGCTCGATCGGAACGCCGCCGACTACCCGGACAAGCCTGCCATCCACTGGAAGGAAGACGATTGGAAGTCTCTCAGCTGGGCCGACTATCGCCGCTCGGTCCATGAGGCTGCCGCCGGGCTACAGACTCTCGGTGTCGGGGCAGGGGAGTTCGTCGCCATCATGGCGGGGAACCGGCCGGAGCATGTGGTCGCCGACTTCGCCGCCATGCACACGGGCGCCACACCGGTCACCATCTACTCCACGCTGACCGCCCCCCAGATCCAGTACATCGCAGACAACTGCAATGCCACCGTGGCGATCCTCGAGGATCTCGAGTTCATGAAGCGATGGGAGGCGATCAAGGCCGAGCTACCCAACCTCCGTTATGTCGTCCTCATGTCGGGTGCCGAGAACTACGACACCCTCGATTGGGTTCTCTCCTGGGACGATCTCATCTCACGAGGTCGGAAGCGTCTGTCCGACGACCCGCAGACGGTTGCGCGGAGCGCCGCTGCCATTTCTTCGGACTCCCTGGCGACTCTCATCTACACCTCCGGGACCACCGGGCATCCCAAGGGTGTGATGATCACGCAGTCGAATGTGGCCTGGACACTGGAGTCGCTTCGTCGGGCCGCCGATCTGCAGATCGGCCCACGTATGGTTTCGTATCTGCCTCTGGCGCACATCGCCGAGCGGTTGGCCACCCACTACCTCGGCACTTATCTCGCCGGGGAGGTCTGGTACTGCCCCAACATCGCCGGCGTCCTCGAGTACATCCAGGAGGCCCGTCCGACGCTCTTCGTAGGTGTTCCCCGGGTCTATGAGAAGTTCCACGCCCGGCTCCAGGCGCGTTTCGCAGAAGCCGAGGGCATCAAGAAGGTCCTCCTCAATCTGGCCCTCTCCCTCAACACCAAGCGGGTCGAGGCCGAGAACGAGGGCAAGAAAGGTCCGGCGATGGCGGGCCTCCTCGACAAGATCGTTCTCTCCAAAGTGAGGGACGGGCTCGGTATGGATCAAGTGCAACTCGCCATCACTGCGGCCGCCCCGATAAGCCCGGATCTGATCAAGTTCTTCATGTCGATTGGCGTCCCGCTGTTCAACCTCTGGGGCATGTCCGAGACGACCGGACCGGGCACGACCAACCTGCCCGGTGACTTCCGGATCGGTTCCGTGGGCAAGCCGTTCCCGGGTGTCGAGGTCAAGACCCTCGAGGATGGTGAACTGGCCATCAGAGGAGGAGTGGTGACCAAGGGCTACTACAAGCTCGAAGAGGCATCCAGGGAGACCTACGGTGAGGATGGCTGGCTGTTCAGCGGCGACCTGGCCCGTATCGACGACGACGGCTTCGTCTGGATCGTTGGTAGGAAGAAGGAGATCATCATCACCGCTGCCGGTAAGAACATCGCGCCGGCCCATCTGGAGACCATGCTCGGAAATCACCCGTTGATCTCGAAGGCGGCCATGATCGGTGACGGTCGCAAGTTCCTCACCATGATCATCGCTCTCGACGCCGAGGAGGCACCGGCATGGGCCGAGGCCAACGGTCTGGTCTATACCGATCTGGCCAGCTTCTCCGAACTGCCCGAGGTCAGGGCGGAGATCGACCGGGCGGTGACCGAAGCCAACGGCACCGTTGCCAGTGTCGAGCAGATCAAGAAGTACGTGGTGGTCCCTGACGAGTGGACCCCCGATTCAGGAGAAGTGACCCCGTCCCTCAAGCTGAAGCGACGGGTGGTCCTCGAGAAGTACGCCGACGAGATCGAGGCGATGTACGCCGGCGTCTGAATTTCCACGGAGGGAAGACAATTGACTGATCCAATCACTTTCGATGGTCGTGTCGCGGTCGTAAC
The DNA here is from genome assembly GCA_964400035.1 of uncultured Acidimicrobiaceae bacterium. GTDB lineage: Bacteria > Actinomycetota > Acidimicrobiia > Spongiisociales > ZC4RG35 > ZC4RG35. The sequence continues at coordinate 14,506 of CAYNSP010000015.1, forward strand.
CGGCGCCGGCGGTGGGCTGGGACGGACCTATGCACTGGAACTGGCCCGTCGTGGCGCCCGGCTGGTTGTGAACGACCTCGGTGGGGCCGTGGACGGCAGCGGGGCGTCGTCGTCCGCAGCCGACTCGGTTGTCGATGAGATCACCTCGGCCGGTGGAGAGGCGGTCGCAAACTACGACTCGGTCGCAACCGCCGAGGGCGGGGAGGCGATCATCCAGACTGCCCTCGACAGTTTCGGCACCATCGACATCCTGGTGAGCAACGCAGGGATCCTCCGTGACAGATCGTTCGCCAACATGACCATCGACGAAATCAACGCGGTCATCGACGTCCACCTGAAGGGTGGATTCCATGTCGCCCACCCGGCCTTCAAGGTGATGAAGGAGACGGGTTACGGACGTCTCGTATTCGCCTCGTCCGGGTCGGGACTGTTCGGCAACTTCGGGCAGGCCAACTATGGAGCTGCCAAGGCCGGTTTGGCCGGTCTCAGCAATGTCCTCGCCATCGAGGGCGCCAAGTACGACATCAAATCCAATGCCATCGCACCGATCGCTCACACCCGGATGACCGAGGAGCTCCTCGGACCGCTATCGGAGGCCTTCTCCGCCGAGCTGGTGACACCTTTGGTCGTCTATCTGTGCTCGGAGGCCAACCAGTACACCCATGAGATCTTCACGGTGGGTGGGGGCCGGTACGCCCGGGTCTTCCTCGGGACCAATCCGGGGTGGTTCGCAGGCAAGGGGGTGACTCCTACCGTCGAGGAGATTTCGGAGAACATGGATGCGATCCGTGATCTGACCGACTACATGGTCCCCAACAACAGCACCGAGGAGATCATGTATGTCGGGCAGATGATCGGGGGCTGATGCCGATCGACATCGCCAGGGCGTTGAACGCTGAGATCCCTACCTCCTCATACAGCTGGGACGAAAGCGACGTCATTCTCTACAACCTTGCGGTGGGTGCTGGCGTCCCGCCGACAGACCCGAGGGAGTTGACTTACACATTCGAAGGCGAGCTGAAGGTCCTACCCACCTTCGGCACCATCCCCCCGTTCCCGATGATGATGGACCTCATTGGGGCAGACGGGGTCGAGGTGACCCTCGCCCAGGTGCTCCACGGTGACCATGAGTTGATCGTGCATGGTCGGATCCCGACATCGGGGTCGGTCACCCAGACCGGGCGGATAGTCGACATCTACGATCGGGGGCGGGGAGCGCTACTCGTCTCCGAGGTGGTTTCGACCCTGGACCGGACCGGCGACATTCTCTTCACCAACCGCTCGGGGATATATTTGCGGGGTGAAGGGGGATTCGGAGGGGACCCGGGTCCGGCCCGATCGAATCAACCCCCGGAACGTGAGCCCGAGATCGTCGTGGAGTCGCCGACACTCCCGCAGCAGGCGTTGCTCTATCGGCTTGCATCTGGGGATCGCAACCCGCTTCATGCCGATCCCGGCTTCGCTGCTTTCGCCGGATACGAGCGACCGATCCTCCACGGGCTCTGCTCCTTTGGGGTGGTAGGCAAGGCGGTCGTGGATAACGTCTTCGGTGGTGACACTGAACGATTCCGGAGCCTTGCCGCTCGCTTCTCCGGGCATGTCTTCCCGGGGGAGACCATCCGCACCGCCGTCTGGGAAACCGACGAGGGGTGGGTGGTGTCTGCCAGCACAGTGGAACGGGGTCTTCCAGTCCTCTCCAACGCCCTGATCAAGGGCAACTAGACCTGTCGATCAACCGTTGATATCGACGGGTGTCCCGACCGGGACCATCTCCCACAATCTGGTCATCACGTCGTTGCGGAGCCGGATACAGCCCAGCGAGACCGCTTCGCCGAGGAGGTTGGGTCGGTTGGTGCCATGGATGCCGATGATCCCGTCGCCACCGTTGAACTCGGTGATGGTGTCGGAACGGGCCGACAACGCCAGCGCGTATGGACCGAATGGTCCCTTTGGGTTCGCCACCCTGACGCTGTCGGTGACGAAGAATCGGCCGGTGGGCGTGGGATTCCGTTCCGTACCCACAGCAACCGTGGTGCGCAGCACCTCTTCACCATCGACGTAGTAGACCAGGCTACGTTCGCTGAGATCGATCACGATCCTGGTACCGACCACGTAGTAGTGAAGGTCATCGGCACGGACCCATCCGGTTCGATTGTTTGGCCGGCCCGGAAGGAGTACTTCGGCCCACCCGTCTACCGGCTCCGCGACCAGGGTGAGCACTTGATTTGCCCCGAACCAGGTCAGTGCCTTCTGGGTCCGGAATGGCTCAGCAGCATCGGGGGAGGCGTAGACCTCGATCGGCTCGGTGAGCAAGGCGACCAGGGAGGCGTGTGGCTCGAGATCGCCGTGGAAGGTATAGGGGATCTCCGGGGCCGTAGTCGTGCTCGTCGTCGTTGGGGGCGTTGTGGTCGACGTCGGTGGCGCTACCGGTGCGGCGAGCACACCGTCAACCCGGGTGGGTGCGGAAGTTGTGGCACAAGCGGTGAGAAGGACGACCAGCAACAGGGTCGTCACGCGGTTCATCATTGGAGGTTATATCGGTCGAATCGCATTGCCGTTGAGGCGTTCCCGCATTCACTCTGTTTCGGGAACCCGATTACCCTCAACCGGCCGTTCCAATGCGGAGCCAGAGGAGGGATTGAGAATGATTGAATTGCCAGCGGCCCGGTCGGTACAAGTGAACCCGGATCAGGGTCGTCTGCGTGAGATGGCGCTCGACAACAGGGAGCGCATCACACTCACCGAGTTCGGCAATCTCAACTACCGGGCAGACGTCACCTCCCGGCTGGGCAACTCAACTTTCTTCGTATCCGACGAGGAGATCCACAAGAACCGGATCAGCAGGGAAGAGGCCGCGGAGTGGGCCAGAAAGCAGGACGAGTACGTCGCCGGCGTCGACATGCTCCTGGTTGAGGGGTACATCGGTCCCGACCCCGACTTCCGCACCGGCTGTCGGGTCTACATAGAGGCCACCCAACCCAATATCGCCGCCATGCAGACCCAGCTCTACTTCCCCCGCGACGACGAATGGACACCTGAGTTCACCGTCATCTACACACCCGGACTGATGGCATCGGGGAAGGTTGACGACCGGCTCATCACCATCGATCTCGAGAACCATGTCACCAGGGTCTTCGGCTCGGACTACTTCGGTGAGTCGAAGATGGGTGGCTTGCGGATGTGGAACAAGCTGGTCTACGACCAGGGCGGTTTGGCCCTGCATGCCGGCCTCAAGACGTATCCGGCCGAGACCACCCGAAGTGGCGAGGAAGAGTCGATGCTGATCATCGGGCTCTCCGGGACCGGAAAGACGACAACCACGTTCCGTCAGCAGCTCGGCTCACTCCCGGTCCAGGACGACTTCGTTGCTCTCATGCCGGGCGGGACCGTCCACACCACCGAGGCCGGGTGCTTCGCCAAGACCTGGGGTCTCGACCCGGACGACGAGCCGACCATATATGGAGGGACCACGCGGCCCGACGCCTGGCTGGAGAACGTGTCAGTGTCCCCGGATGGCAAGGTGGACTTCTTTGACACCACTTACACCGCCAACGGGCGGTGCACCTTCCCGCTGGCGAATATCCGTCACCGGGACCCCCGAGATGTCCCACCGGCCCGGTACTTGCTGATCCTCAATCGCTCGGATCACGTCATTCCGGCTGTGGCCAGGCTCAATCGTGGCCAGATCGCGGCCTACTTCATGCTCGGGGAGACCAAGGGAACATCCGCTGGAGGTGCTGCCGAGGCTGGAAAGAGCCTCAGGGTCCCCGGAACCAACCCCTTCTTCTTCAACGATGACGCTCTGCAGGGAAACCGGGTCCTCGAACTTCTCGACACTATGCCCGATCTGGAGGCCTTTGTGCTCAACACCGGCCGGATCGGGGGTGAGGGTGAGGGTTCCAAGAAGATCCGCATCCCGGATTCGTCGGCGATCGTTCAGGGGATCGTGGAGGGGACCATCGACTGGCGTCCCGACCCCGACTTCGGATATGACATCGCGGCGTCGGTGCCGGGTGTCGAGGACGTCGAGTTGCTCGACCCGCGCAGCTTCTACGACCGCAACGGTCGCGGTGCCGAATACGAGGCTGCCGTGGCCCGTCTCAAGAAGGAGCGCAGCGAGTACCTGGCCTCCTACTCCGCAATGTCCCCGGAGGTCGCCGCCGGTCTCGGCGCATAGGGACCTCCCGGTCTAGGACGGTAGAACCGCAAGCAGCACCCCCGACCCGACCCGAATCTCGGCGACGGGGGAGACGAAACGGTTGGACACTCCTCGGGTGGTGCCGGCGCCCAGGTGGTCATCGTCGAGGTTCCACTGCAACCCGGTCGTGGTCACCGCCGAGACCCCACCGTTCATCGGTATCAGGCTGATGGTGGCACCGACGTCGCCGTGGATGAGACGCCTGCCCCGGATCACGTGTGCTCTGCCTCTGGCTGATACCCAGTCGATCTCGTCGACGGGGGAGTAGCGGGGGGAGCAGAGAAGGGCCGCAGTTGCTGCCTCATGATCCTGACGGCCCCCGGTGCCTCCAACCAGAACGATGCGTTCGGGGTTGTCGGCCATGACCATGTCCATTGCCAGCTCGAGATCGGTCGCATCCTTGTCCACGGGATGACGGACCACCAGGACATGTGGGGGGAGCTCGAGTGTTCGGATCGAGTCCATGTCCCCGATCACCACGTCCACAGGGTGGCCCAGCCCCTCGGCGATGTCGTAACCGCCATCGGCAGCCACCACGAACGCCCCTTCGGGTAGGTCGCCGAGCACCTCCGGATGGGGGGACTCCCCGGCCGCGAAGACGATCACCGTTGCCATGTAAATGACAAAATCGTCTTACGCGCACTTCCGCGGGTAAGAACTAACCCTGAAGTTGAGGTTGAGAGTTTCGAACCCGTTGCTGCAAGGGATTCACGTGGCGCTGTGGAGAGTTCGGGCATAACTTGGTCGGTTTCGGGGTTACCATTGTCACAGATGATCGATTCCAAAGTACTCACCATTTCACCTGAGGCCCTCGACATGATCGTTCAGTTGAGGGACAACGAGCCGGGCGACGAGGAGTTCGCACTCTCGATCGAGGTAACCGGGCTCGACGGCTTCCAGTTCAGTTATGAATTGGCCTTCGTGCCGCTGAGCGACAAGGCCGAGGACTGGATCCTGGAGCGTCATGGCGACCTCGCCGTCATTATTCCGGTGACCTCCATCGAGAAGCTCGATGGAGCCATCCTCGAACTGACGGACAGCGGGCTGGCAATGAACAACCCGAACACACCGGCTTCGCCTTCGATCCCGACAGTCAACGGAGAGCTCACCGGTCCGCTCGCCGATCAGGTGAGGCAGGTCCTCGATGAGCAGATCAACCCGTTCATCGCCTCCCACGGGGGCGGTGCCGAATTGGTCGCCGTCGATGGGACAATCGCCTACCTGAGATTGAGTGGTGGTTGCCAGGGATGCGGCATGGCACAGGTCACTCTCCGTCAGGGCATCGAGCGAGCCCTCCTCGAGGCCATCGATGAACTGACCGGGGTGGTCGACGTCACCGACCACATGTCGGGTGAAAACCCGTACTACCAGCCGGACGCACACGCCGGCCACCACCACTGACACGATTCACCCGGGCCCAGCTCGAGGAGTTCCGGGATCATTCAGTCGATGATCTGATCGGTGACGACCCGCGACTTCTCGTCGTCGGGATCAATCCGGGTCTTCTCACCGCCGCTACCAACACCCACTTCTGTCATCCATCGAACCGCTTCTATCCGGCCCTCCGCATGGCCGGGGTGATCGATTGGCATCTCGATGCCGGGATCGGAATGACCGCCGACCAGAGACGCGATCTGGTCGATCGGGGAATAAGCATCACCAATCTTGTCAATCGGGCCACGGCGCGGGCAGATGAACTCCACCCGTCCGAACTGCGCGAGGGAGCGGTGCGTCTCAGCAGCCTTGTGAAAGAGATCACACCCAGGGTGGTCGCGGTTGCGGGGATTACCGCATTTCGCACCGCTTTCGAAGCACCCGCTGCGGTGGTCGGTGAGCAGAGCGGGGGGCTGGGGCCATCGAGATTGTGGGTCATTCCCAACCCAAGTGGGCTTAATGCCCACACCACAATTGCCGATATGGCCACTTGGATAAGTCAACTTGTCGATGCGGCAGGGCTGAAATGAGTGACTGGTATAGGATCAATGACTGTGACCGGTGAAACGACAACCGCCCCGGCGCGCACGGGGCGTCAGATCGGTGTGGCGCTGGTGGTCGCATCGGTCCTCGGTTCGACCCTCGGGATCGTTGTCTCCCAGTTCGTGGACAACTTCGGTGTCGGACTTCTCGCCGAGATCTTGGGTGGCGACGCGGTCATGTACAACAACCGGGTCGAGTTCACCGGGGCGTCGGATCTGGCCTGGGGCGGGGGATTCGTCCTGTGCCTGTTGATCGGTTTCATCTGTCTGTTCGCATACCCGACTGTGCGCGATCAGGGTGTGTCACGGCTCGTCTTTCTCTGGGTGATCCTTCACCTGCTCCGCCAGGGGATGATGCAGGCGATCATGCTGCCCTTCGACGATGGGAGCCGTCTCGCCCTCGCCTATGACACCTTCGACGTTCCCGCAGGTTTGGACATGGTCATCGCTGCTGGTGGTGGGATCGGTCTCCTCCTGGTCGCCCTCTCCGCTGCCGCGGCCTTCCTCGCATTCACCCCGCACCGGCGTCTAGTGGCCAATGGTCGACGCAGGGCAACCCTGGCACTGTGGCTGGTGGTGATCCCGGCGGTGGCGTCGGCGTTTGTCGCCATCCCCTTCTTCCTCCCCGATGCGGAAAGCCTGGTGGTGAAAGCTCTCCCGTACACCCCGCTGATGTTCCTGGCCACTCTGGCTGCGGCACCGGGGACGACCACGGTGGAAGGTCCCGAGTCCGAGCGGGTGACCCCGCTGCCGATCGGCCTGTTGGTCTTCCTGGGGGTGGTTCTCATCTTCCACCTCCTGGTACTCCAGGGTGGTTTCGCGGTCGATCCGCGTGAGTGGGGCTGAGAAGGCTCTCTGACCCCAGGTCGGGTCAGTGGTCCCTGGCCGGAGGCGTCGATTCCGGGTCGATCCCGTAGCGCTCGATTGCCTCCTGCACGGTGCTGGTCCCAACCCTGCCGGACCGGGCCAGGAGGGATAGGGCGGCGACCACGACATGGGCCTTGTCGGTCTCGAAGAAGCGCCGAAGGGCCTTGCGGGAGTCGGACCGTCCGAATCCGTCGGTCCCCAGTGAGAGGAATTCTCCGGGAACCCAACGGGCTACCTGGTCGGGTACTGCTTTCATGAAATCGCTGACCGCAAGTGTCGGCCCGGCGGCAGACGAGAGGAGCCGGGTCACCAGTGGTGTGCGGGGCTCGGAACCGGGATGTAACCGGTTCCAACGCTCGCAATCGAGGGCTTCCTCACGGAGCTTCTTGTATGAGGTGGCCGACCACAGCTCGGCCCCGATCCCGTATTCCTCGGCGAGTTCAACGGCGGCGTCCCTGGCAGCCTGATGGGCCGTTCCTGAGAACAGGATCTTGATGTCCGTGGGTGTCTCCTCGGGGGCTTCCGCCCACAGGTAGAGACCATCGAGGATTCCCCGGTCGACCCCTTCCGGCTTGGGCGGCTGTGAGTAGTTCTCGTTGTAGACGGTCAGGTAATAGAAGATGTCCTCGGGTTCCGGTCCGTACATCCGACGGATGCCGTCTTCGATGATGGTCCCCAGCTCATAGGCAAAAGCCGGGTCGTAGGCCTGGCAGACCGGCACCGTGGAGGCCAGAACCAGGCTGTGGCCGTCCTGATGCTGGAGTCCTTCACCGGCGAGCGTGGTCCGCCCGGCGGTAGCACCGAGAAGGAACCCGCGTGCCCGGGCGTCAGCCGCCGACCAGATCAGGTCACCCACGCGTTGGAACCCGAACATCGAGTAGAAGATGAAGAAGGGGACCATGGTGATCCCCTGGGCCGCGTAGGAGGTGGCGGCGGCGATCCACGATGCCAGCGATCCGGCCTCAGTGATCCCTTCCTCGAGGATCTGTCCGTCCTGTGCCTCTGTGTAGGAAAGGAGCATCGAGGCGTCGACCGGTTCGTAGAGCTGACCCTTGGAGGCATAGATCTTCAGCTCCCGGAAGAGGGAGTCCATCCCGAATGTCCGTGCCTCATCGGGGACGATGGGGACGACATGGGGCCCGAATCCGGGTACGCGGGAGAGGTTTCGGATGAGTCGGGTGAAGGCCGAGGTGGTCGAGGCTTCAACCTTGCCCGACCCGGCGTACATCTCGTTGAAGGTCTCCGGTTCGGGGAGCGGCAGAGGATCGGCGGTCACCTTCCGTTCCGGCACGAACCCACCGAGTTCCTGTCGCCGTGCCATCAGATAGTCGTACTCGGGAGTTCCGGGATCGGGCCGGTAATACGGCGGCTCGGAGTCACCGGCGAGTTGCTCTTCAGGGATCTCATTGTGGAGTTGGAGGGTCTCCCGGAGCCCCATCAACTGCTGGTTGGTCAGCTCCTTGATCTGATGGGTGGCATTACGACCTTCCACGTCCGGCCCCAGGGTCCAACCTTTGATCGTCTTGGCGAGGATCACGGTGGGACGCTCGTTGTCGGTTTCGGTCGCCACCTTGTAGGCGGCGTAGATCTTGCGGTAGTCGAGACCCCCGCGGCGGAGCGCCCAGATCTCGTCGTCGGTCATATCGGCGACAAGCTCCTTGGTCCGGGGGTCCTTGCCGAAGAAGTGCTCCCTGACGAACGCCCCGTTCTCCGCCTTGTACCGCTGGTACTCGCCATCCACGGTCGAACCCATGACGTCGACTAGGGCACCTTCGGTGTCACGTGCCAGCAGCTCATCCCAGCCACTGCCCCAGATCACCTTGATCACATTCCAGCCAGCACCCCGGAACACCGCTTCGAGTTCGGTGATGATCTGTCCGTTTCCGCGGACCGGCCCGTCGAGCCGTTGCAGGTTGCAGTTGATCACCCAGATCAGATTGTCGAGGCCCTCCCGGGATGCCAGCGATATGGCGCCCAGACTCTCCGGCTCGTCGGTCTCACCGTCACCCAAGAAGCACCACACCTTCGAATCGGAGGTGTCGGCGAGGCCCCGGTTCTGGAGATAACGCATGAAGCGGGCGTGATAGATCGAGTTGATCGGTCCGAGCCCCATCGAGACCGTGGGGAACTCCCAGAAATCGGGCATGAGTCGGGGGTGCGGGTAGGAGGAGAGACCCCCTCCACCGATCTCGGCACGGAAGCGGTCGAGGTGCGACTCCTCGATACGGCCCTCGAGGTAGGCACGGGCGTAGATGCCGGGAGCTGCATGGCCCTGGATATAGATGTGATCTCCGCCACCGGGTGCGCCTCTCCCTCTGAAGAAGTGGTTGAAGCCCACCTCATAGAGGGTCGCAGAGGAAGCGAAGGTCGAAAGATGACCACCGATGCCTTTCTCCCGATGGTTTGCCTTGACCACCATTACCGCTGCGTTCCACCGGATAAAGCGTCGGATTCG
>CAYNSP010000016.1:0-23556 GCA_964400035.1 uncultured Acidimicrobiaceae bacterium
CAGTGACGAGGCCAGAACCTCGGGCTGGCCGGAGCGGAGCAACCCTCCCAGAGTCGTGGTGATGAGCACTCCGAGGTCCTGGGTATCCGATGCCGCCGAACCATTGTCCGACTCCGGCGGAGTCGATGGGCGATGCAGGTCGACTCCTTCGAGATTGTCATAGAAGAGGAACTCGTCACAGGCCGGGGGGAGCATCGCAGAGGTCGAACCTTTGACCCCCACCCCGATCACCTTCTTGTTCAACTCCCGGAGCTTGTGAACCAGGGGTGTGAAATCCGAATCCCCGGTGCAGATCACGAACGTGGTCACATAATCACGCTCGAAGGCCAGTTCGACCGCATCCACTGCCATCTTGATGTCGGCAGCGTTCTTCCGGACCGCACCACGACGTTGCGGAATCTCGATCAGTTCGACATGGTTGCGGGTCAGTGAGTTGCGAGCGTCGGCGAACATCGACCAGTCGGCGTATGCACGCCGGGACACGACCCGACCACGTTCGGCCAGGGCATTGCTGATCGGCTCGAAGTCGAATTCACCGGTCGCTCCCGCCTCCCGCGCCCCGATGGCCAGGTTCTCGAAGTCGACAAACAGGGCGATTCGTTCTTCTTCCATACGACGGAGGCTACCCGTCGCTGTCGACCGTTTGGTTACCAGCCTCACCCAGCCTCTACCCTGCCGGTATGAAGGACCCGCTGATCCAGGAGTCAATCGACCGGAGGCCCCACGTACGCGACCTTCTGGCGATGGACACCGACGACTACACCGCGGTACGCGACCTCTGGAAGGCACACTCCCTGGCTGAGGACGCACGGGACATTCCGGGACTGATGGCCACCCTCACCGATGACTGCGTGTACGAGCTGGTCCAGACGGGGCACCGCTGGGAGGGCCACTCCGGCGCTACCCGCTTTTACACCGAACTCCTCACCGCCTTCCCCGACATCGACTTCGCTCTCACCTCGATCATCGTCGGGCCCCAAGGGGTCTGTGAAGAGGCGGTGGTAAACGGGACGTTCACCAACCCGTGGCTGGGGGTCGACCCCACCGGAGAGCGTCTGGTCTGGCGGAATGTGATCTTCTTCCCGTGGGACCCCGCCCGGAGGCTGTTCACCGGCGAGAGGGTCTACACCTTCTTCCCGGGGCTGGCTGACACCTCGGGCTTCCCTGGAATGTGACCGAGTTCCGGGGGTAGTCGCCACCCCTATCATGCCCCGATGCCATCCCGTGCCCTCAAACCCCTGGTCGTCGTCGCCCTTCTGGTGGTGGTCGCGGCCTGCGGAGGGTCCCAAGCCCCCGCTGTAACCACCGTACCCACGACCGTCACCACGACGCCAGCAACGACTTCGACGACGGCTCCGACCACCACGACGACCGAGCCACGAGGTCCGGTGACCACCGACGACATCTCGTCCATGGTCGCAGCAGCACGGGAGGCAGCCGGGGTACCGGCGATGGGAGCAGCCATCATCTCCAAGGACGGGATTCACGCAATTGGCGTTGACGGGCTGCGACGGGTCGGAAGTGATACCGCAGTGACCCTCGCCGACAGATGGCACCTCGGCTCGATGCTCAAGGCCATTACCGGGATGCTGGCGGCCATCGCCGTGGATGAAGGCAAGATCAGTTGGGACACCACCCTCGGCGAGGCGTACCCGGATCTGACCGTCTCAGACGCCTGGACCGATGTGACCCTGGCCGACCTCCTCAACATGGGGAGTGGCATGGCCGGCTGGGTCGACGGGATCACCGGAACCACGGCCCGCCAACAGCGCGACAGTGCAGTCGAGAAGGCCCTCACCTCCACACCGGCGGCCACAGCCGGCACCTACTACTACTCCAACCTGGCATACGTGGTCGCCGGGTCGATGATCGAACGGGCCTACGGCACGGACTACGAGGATCTGATCGTCGAGAAGATCGCCAACCCGCTCGGCGCAACCGGCATCGGATGGGGCCCGCAGAACACGGCCGGACAGGCCGACCAGCCGGTGCCTCACACACTCGATGGCAACACATGGACGCCCCGGGACAACTGGGACAACCCGCCGGGACTCTCGGCCGCCGGTCGGGCACACATGCCCCTCGAATCGTGGGCGAAGATCATGCAGGAACTGCTCAAGGCGAACGCCGGGGAGAGCACCCTGATCTCAACAGAGAGCGCTGCGGTCCTCTTCGAGGGGGTGACCCCCGCCGGAGGCCCCAGGTACGCGGTTGGCTGGCTAATGGGCGCACGCGGCTGGGATCGTTTCGTTGCCTTCCACAACGGGACCAACCTGGCCAACTTCGCCACCGCCGAGCTGGGGCTGGAAGGCAACGTCGGGTTCCTGATCGTGATGAACGCCGGTTACGCCGACGGTTCGGACGGACGGAAGACGACCAACCTGCTCAGGGACATGGTCGCCTGGTGGCAAGAAAACGGTTAACCGGACCAGGGTTTTCAAAGGGCCGGGCGTGGGAGTCTGGCTAACATCGCCAGCCCTAAGAGGAGGACCGTGTGGCCAGTAAGAAGGACAGGATCAACCATCTAAAGGGTGTTCCACTGTTCGAAGGCCTGAGCCAGAAGGACCTGGAGACCATTCTCAGCGGTGGCCGGGACGTCCATCACTCAGCCGGTCAGACGATCATCTCGGAAGGAAGCACCGGTGGCGTGGGTTTCCATCTCATCCTCCACGGGGTCGTAAGGGTGGTGCGCGACGGTCGGACTCTCGCCAAACTCGGTCCGGGACAGTTCTTCGGGGAGATGGCCGTGATCGACGATGGTCCACGCAGCGCCAGTGTCATCGCTGATACTGACGTCGATGCCTTCTTCATTTCGAGATGGGAGTTCCGACCGCTCCTCAAAGGGAACCCGGATCTGACGTGGAAGTTGATCCAGCACCTTGTCGGGAGAGTCCGGGAGGAACAGTCCGCCCGGGCCGCGTTGATCAGCTGAGGCGCACCCGGATCTCTGAGCGCCGCCGGCCTACAGAGCTGCGAATTCCGGACGCCGTGCGGGACCCGGGGTATTTGGAATGAGAATCTGGTGGGAACGCTCGGAACACGAGCTTCGCCTCAACCTTGCTCTCTCGCCAGGCGATTCCATGACCGGTATAGGTCAGGGCGGCCGCACCCTCCGTTTGATCACCAACTCATGCCGATTTCGTTTCCCCGGGCGAGCTCCCGACCCATCGCCCGACCTTCTAGCACTTGCTGCCTTCTCAATGCTCGCTCCGTGGGTTCCGAAGTCCGTCCAATTCGACCCCCCGGTCTCCGCGGCGTTCGCTGAGCTGCTATCCCGAGGATTTGGTATCGATGCCGGTCCTATCGGTAACGGGAGTCAACGATCACCCGGGTCGACCGTCGGTCTGGCGTACAGCGGCGGGGCGGACTCGATCACCTGCTCGACCCTCCTCCCCAACGCATCGCCGATGATCCACTACCACCGAATCCCCCATCCCCGAGTCCCCAATCGGGCCACCCATCTCCAAGCCGATCTGCAGGCGGAGCTGGTCCGAAGGGCGACTCTCCACGGCCACGACGTATACATCGTCGGGTCCGATGCCGAGTTCCTGACCTCCCCATTTCCGATGTTCCCGGTATGGGTATCGCTCGCGGTGCCCGTGATCCTGATGGCAGACGATCTCGAGCTTGGCGGGGTGGGATTCGGAACAATCATGGGTTCGCGTTATCTGGCCAATGGGAGCCGGTACAAGGCACCACCGGCTCAAGATCCCTGGTCCGAACTCTTCACCGGTACCGGTCTGCCATATGTGAGGCCCACTGCTGGCATGACCGAGGTGTCCACCCTGAGACTTGCTGCCCTGTCGGAACTCGGCCCGTACTCTCGGTCATGCCTCCTTGGGACGGCCGCCTCGCCATGCTTCAACTGCAGCAAGTGCCTCAGGAAGGATCTCGTCACTGCAGGAATAGAAGATCGGCCTCTCAATCCGAGGCTCCTGGACAATTTGCAGGAAGGTCATCCGGTAGTGGCCGAGTTCAGCAAACCTCCGCCGTACTACTTCCAACATGTCGTGGAATTCGGATTGGCCCGGGCTCGGGGCATCGAGGACACCTTCCTCAAAGATGCCTTCGAATGGCTCGGCCGTCCGACACCGGAATCCAACGATTGGACGACACGCTTCTATCGACCCGCCCTGACACACGACGTACCCGCCCCGTTCCGGGAGGCGGTAAGACAGAGGGTGGAAGCCGTAATCGACTACATGTCTCCGGAGGATGAAGCCATGGTCGAGTCCTGGGATGCTTCGTCGAGGGGCGTCCTCGCACCGTCGTAGGGGCTTCCGGTGGTACGGGTCGAGATCGCGTCGATCGCCTGCCATAACCTGACTTCCACTTGAAGTAGTTGCTCGATGGCGCTGGCGTTCTCGCGAGCCAGACGCAAAGCCTCTTGCGCGACGGCATCGGTGGTGGGAGGGGCGGCGAGGCTTGCTATCTCGTCGCGTCTGACATAACGACGGTCCAACACAGCCTTCAACTTCTCCCTCAAAGCCTTCATTGGCCCCACTCTAAGAGGTGGCGTTGTATGCCGTGACTCTCAAACGGCCTTACGGTTCACGGTCTCAGGCATCTACCCTTTAGGTCTCAGGGTCGTGGTCGCCCGACTGCCCTCGGCCCTCGTAGCTCAGGGGATAGAGCACAGGTTTCCTAAACCTGGTGTCGGAGGTTCGAATCCTCCCGAGGGCGCAAGGCTTTTGCACCTCTCTGACGAGGGGTTTTTGGGAGTCGTCATCGAATTGACTTGATTACGGTTGCGATTGCCGCCAAGAGGATCTGACGCAGAATCGGCCCATGAGGATCGACCAAGCACTCAGCCAGTGGGCCAACTCCACTTCGCTAGGGCTGGACTATGCCGCCCAGGTCGTCCTCGACAGTCTCATGAGGTGAACTTCGGCGACGAGTCCTCGTGGGAATGGAGAGGCTGCAGCATCGGTGCTGGCCAGCAAGTTGAATGCACATTCGTCAGCTCGGACGGCTACACGGCCATCATGTACTTGGACATGGACCATCCATCAGGGGCGCTCATCGGCCGTATCGAGCACTGGGAGATTTAGCTCCGCGGCAGCTGCCAACCGCTTCGGTTCGCATCAGAAGCGGTCCCCCAGGGCACCCTAGGGTCATGCACATAGCCCGCAGCTGAACCAGGTCGCCAGCGAGCGAGTCCGCATCAGTCAGGTCGCCTACCCCTTCTTCCCACACGCCGATCCAATCCTCCCAAGTGATGACTGTCGTGCCCACGAAGTCAGTGTTGAAGCCCTGGTCTTGCAGGTCCCGGAGCGCTGCATCTAACACCCGCTCGGCTTCCTGGATACGCATCGGCGGTACGAGTAGGACGAAGGCGCCGCGAACATCCGGTCCCAGCCGCGACTGCTGATTCGCCAGGTAGCTACGGACCTGAGCAGGGTGAAGAACAGCGCCGAACTTCGCTTCAACTACCAGCAAAGGGCGCGTGCCCGCATCCTGGCCTTCGAGGTCGGGACGGCCACCCTCTAGGTGAATCACCTCGGGAACAAAGAACTCGATACTGCCCAGGTCTGTATTGGTCAGTGCCTCCAGATGCCGGAGCATGGCTTCCTTGAGCGGTGGATCTTCAAAGAGCATGGACAGAGCCTGCGTCGCCGCCGGTTCCCCTCGCCGATGGAACCACTCGAACTCAGCGATGCGTCCCAGAAGTGCGCGACGCTTCCGTTCAGCCATCCCTGTCAGAAGATAGTGCGACGGGTTCTGTGGTGCCGACTCGGGACCGAGGAGCCAAGTCCGAGATCGACACCAGGTTTCTCGACCTGCGCTCAACCGTGATCACCCGAAAAATCCCGTCGCTATTGTGTCTTCGGTCGTCAGCGGATCACACGATTGACAGAAGGTTCCTGAACCTGGTGTCGGAGGTTCGAATCCTCCCGAGGGCGCGCCAGTACCACCGGAGTTTGGAGGTTGTGGTGGTCGAAGTTCTTGACTGGCTGCTGGATTCTGATCCGTCGATCCGGTGGCAGGTGATGGCCGATTTGATGGAATCACCTACCGAGTCCATCAGTGCCGAACGTGCCAGAGTCGCCACAGAAGGCTGGGGTGCCCACCTTCTCGCCGAACAGGCGCCCAACGGCCAGTGGGGTTGGTCGGAGTACAACCATCTCGTCGACGGGATCCCCGACGCCCAGGGACGCGTCGTCCTCCGTGAGCTGCATCGGGTCCGAGCGGAGCACGCCGCCGATTTTCTCGGTGTCGATCTGGAGACCATCGAGCGGTGGGAGACCGACCCCTTAGACCTCGACGACGAGCTGGTGCCCCGCTACCTGGCCATGCTCAAGTGGTGCCAGGAGAATCTCGGCACATACAACCCCAAGTGGATCTCGACCACCTACACATTGCTGCTCCTGGTCCATCTCGGAATCGAGCCCGAAGCGGCAAGACCTCAGCTCGATCTGGTGGCCACCCGGGTGAGATGGCCCGAAGATCAGGGTCCAGGTCCCTTCTTTCAGGGGGAAGAAGAGCAGTGTGTAAACGGAATGGTCGTGGCCACCGGCTCCTATTTCGGCTACGACGTCGGCGGGGTGGTGGACAGATTGCTCACCGAGAGCAAAGCCGACGGTGGTTGGAATTGCTCGCCCTCCTCGCGCTCCTCCTTCGACACGACCCTTTGCGTCCTCGAAGGGCTGCTCGCCTACGAAGAGAGGAACGGGTCTGACCGTGACATCACTGAAGCGAGAAAGCGTGCCGAGGAGTACCTGTTGGAGAGAGGCCTATTCCGTCGGAAGTCCGACGGGGAGATTGCCGACCCGTCATACACCTCGTTCAAGTTCCCACCCCGCTGGCACTACGACATCCTCCGTGCCCTCGACTACTTCCGGCTCGCCGGACCCCTAGATGAACGCTGTGCTGAAGCGGTGGAGGTTGTAGAGGCCAAACGTGGCGTCGACGGACGATGGCTCCTGGAGGCCACACCGCCCGGGTACGTGTACTTCCACACTGACGAAGGTGACGGGCTGCCCAGCAGGTGGAACACTCTGAGAGCAATGCGCGTGTTGGCGTGGGCCAACGGGGCACAAGCCTGATCGTTCCGGTTTGAGCCCGGCGCCACGCCCGACCGGGTCCTCAGGCACGTCGGCCTGAACGTCTCCGCCACGGCGATCTACTCTTCGGACGACGAGATGACCGACTTCCATTACGAGCCGCTCTCCTATCTGGACGCTTCATTCCTGGCTCTCGAAAGCCGGACCAGCCATATGCATGTGGCGGCAGTCGTGCTGTTCGAAGCGGCCCCCCTGAAGACCGACGAAGGTGGGATCGACATCGACAAGATCAGGGCCCACATCGCCTCGAAGCTGCAATACATCCCCCGTTACCGGCAGAGACTCGAGTGGGTCCCGTACGACCGTCACCCGGTCTGGGTCGACGACGACCGCTTCGACTTCCACTATCACGTCCGTCACATCTCATTACCCCGGCCCGGGACCGAGCAGTCTCTGAAGGAACTGGCAGGGCGGATCGTCTCGACGAAGCTGGATCGTGCCAAGCCGTTGTGGGAGATGTGGGTGGTCGAAGGACTGGACAACGACCGGTTCGCCCTGATCGCCAAGTTCCATCACTGCATGATCGACGGGGTCTCCGGCGTGGATCTCACCACGATCCTCCTCAATGTGATCCCCGACTCGACCATCGAGGACTCACCGCCATGGACGCCACGTCCCGCGCCCACACCCAGCCAGCTTGCCGTCGCCGAGGCAGCGAAACTGACCCGCCGCACCATCGACCGTCTCACCAATGTCAGTGATTCATTGGGCGAGGGACGTGCTTTCAGCGAACGGGTCAAGAACAAGTCGACGGCGGTGCTCACATCGCTCAAGTCGGGTTGGCTGACCCCTTCGGATCGGACCCCGTTGAACCCCGACCTCGGCCCGGGCCGCCGTTTCAACTGGACCGAGATTCCCCTCGAGTCGGTCAAGACCGTGAAGAATGGCCTCGGGGGGTCGGTCAACGACGTCGTCCTGGCAACCATCGCCGGAGCAATCCGGATGTTCCTGATCGAACACCGCAACTACGACCCGACCGACTCCCAGTTCCGGGTGATGAATCCGGTGTCAACCCGAAGCCGGGACCAGAGAGGCAAGCTGGGGAATCAGGTGGCGATGTGGCTGCTCGACCTTCCCATCGGCGAGCCGGACCCGATGCGCCGTGTCGAGATGATCCAGAAGCGGACCTTGCAGTTGAAGAAGGAGAATCACGCTCTCGGCGCCGCCACCATCGTCGAACTCAGCTCCGGCACACCGATCACCCTTCTCTCCCTGGCCAATCGGGTGGTGGGTCCCAGACTCCGACCGTTCAACATGACCGTGACCAACATCCCCGGCCCCCAGTTCCCGATGTACCTGCTTGGGGCGCAGATGCTCGCCAGCTACCCGATGGTTCCCCTGTGGGCCCAACACGGTGTCGGGATCGCCCTGTTCTCGTACAACGGGAGACTGCTCTGGGGTATCCAGTCCGATTACGACACCCTCCCCGACTCCGCTGACTTCGTGGCCTGCATCCACCGCTCCTTCAACGAGCTGGTGGATCTGGCGACCGCCGACCGGAGCGGATGACCTTGACCATTCTCGCCGCCCTGGTCGGGGCGATCATCCTCTCGTTCTCCGCCATCTTCTACTCGCTCTCGGGTGCCAATCCGATCACCGGTGCGTTCTTTCGGGTCGCCTACGCCCTTCCTGTGCTGGTAATCATCTGGTGGACCCGTCGCAAGGACGATCACCGGCCGCTCCGGCACCGATGGCTGGCGTTCGGTGGAGGGGTCTCCCTGGCCCTCGACATCGTCGTCTGGCACACATCGATCGACTACATCGGCGCCGGACTGGCCACCCTCATCGCCAACAGCCAGGTGATCCTGGTGGCGCTAGCGGCGTGGCTCATCTTCAAGGAACGACCCCACCGGATGGTCATGGGGGCCATTCCGCTGGTGCTCTTCGGGGTGACACTGGTCTCCGGTCTCGGACAACAGGATGCTTTCGGGGATGATCCGGTCCTGGGCACTCTCCTGGCTCTGATGGCGGCCTTCTTCTATTCCTTCTTCATCCTGGTGCTCAAGTTCGCCAACACAGGACGTGCACCGTCATCGGGCCCATTGATGGATGCGACTGCCGGTGGCGTGGTGGCGATCACCCTGATCGGACTTGTCCGTGGGGGCATCGATTTCACCTGGTCCTGGCCGGAACATGCATGGCTGCTGGCCGTCGCCATCGGACCGCAGGTGATCGCCTGGCTTCTCATCGGATACGCCCTGCCACGGCTGCCAGCGTCGGAGACCGCCACCGTTGTCCTGCTCCAACCCGCCTTGACGATGGTCTGGGGTGCGATCATCTTTGCCGAACGTCCGTCAACGCTCCAGATCGTCGGAGCCGTGGTGGTCTTGACCGGAGTCGGACTGGTCGCAGTGGCCAGTTCAAGGGCGAAACCGGCGGTGCCGGTGGCCGGGTAGTCAGTGCATCCTTGGTTGCGGCGGAACGAACCTGCCATCCGACGAGGCGGTCTTTACCCACCGAGCACGATCAGGACCAGACGACCAGCGGGAACGATGACTGGCGTCGGCATCGAAGTCACGGACCCAATGGTACGGGGAGTAAGTGACCTTCGACCCTGGCCGACGCTCCGCCCGTCGATTACAGAGGAGGCATGAGAACCTACGAAATCGAGGCGCGCAGTCACGAAGAGGTGACGACGGCGGCGACATTCACGACCGCCCGCGTCGAAAACCTCCAGTCCTGGATCCCGAAGGCCCTGGAGAAGGTAGCCATGCACCTGGGACGACTCGGCATGGGCCCGTTCGGCATGCCCTACGTCCGGTATCACCCGGTCGGCGACGGCGAGTTCGAGGTCGAGGCCGGATTTCCCGCTTCCGGGATCATCCCACCCGGTGCCGACGTTCGACCGTCCAGCCTGCCAGGCGGACCGGTCGCCGTCCTGACCTACTTGGGTCCCTACGAGCAGATGGAGCCGGCGTACGAGGCGCTCTTCCAATGGCTCGCCGCCGAGGAGAAGACACCCAGCGGCGACATGTGGGAGGTGTACCTCACCGACCCGGACCAGGAGCCCAACCCCGAGAACTGGCGCACGGAGATCTTCCAGCCTTACAGCTGAGCGGCGTCACTGCGGGATCAGGCGCACCCGGGCGGCCCTGCTATCCGACAAGGTGGTCTTTACCCACCGAGCACGATCAGGACCAGACGACCAAGCGGGCCCTCCACCACGGCAACCCCGGCGCGGTCGAGGTCCGAGCGGGCAAGGACGACCATGCCGTCGTTGGAGGTGATGATCCCGTCGAATCCGCCGAGGGCCGAACCGGCAAGCGCTACGAGATCGGTGCATACCGCCAGAGACACACCCGGCTCGGCGGCGGCCCGACGGAGACAGTCGACCGACCTGCCAAGCCGCCCGGATGTGTACATCTCGGCTGCCACCCGTTCCGCCATGGTGTGAAGACCTGTGCTCATCTGGAACGCACCCAGATCCTCCCCGGTGCGGTAGCGGTTCAACTCCTCGAAGATCCTCTCGGCCTCGGAGCGGATCTGACGAATCTCATCATCCCTGGCAGGCGGGATCTCGATCACCTCGTTGCCCTCGGGGACCAGGCGAGCCTTGCCGAACAGATCCTGGAGGATCTGGAGCGCGATCAGGACCCGATCCCCGGCCAACCGATGAAACCACCTCTGTGGGACAGCATCCGGTCCGGCGATCGTCTGGATCACCCTGGACTCCTCCATCGTCTCCCCCACACTCTCCGGGAGCGGCGTCACCCTGAGGATGTTGACCGCCACCAGCACCAGAATGAGACCCCACGTGGCCGCCACCACGACGCCACCGACCCGATTCACCATGTTCAGACCCGGCAGCTTCATCACCTTGGTCAGGAAATGGGCAGCCACCGAGAGGGAGACACCGAACAGGAAGAAGAGAAGGATCCCCGAGCCGATCCTGGCGATCTCCGGAGTCACCCCGAAGCTCTGCGTGAAGAAGTCGCCCAGAGGTGCGCTGAGACGGAAGGCGATCCATATCCCGGCAACCAGGGCGATCAGATCCAGGATCTCCTTGACGAAACCACGCAACCAGCCACGCACGGCGAGCGCGGCCAGAGCGGCCCCGAGTATGAAGTCGAGCATGACGGCAAGTTAGGGCGACGGAGTACCTAGTACCTAGTACCTCGACCTCAGTCAGAGGAGGCGGATGCGCATCCGCTTGTTCTCTCGGCCCTTCGATTCGGTCTTGACGACCTCCACACGTCCGACCTCGAGGGTCGAGGCGACATGGGTGCCGCCGTCCGCCTGCCGGTCGAGACCGACGATGTCGACCACCCGGATCAGCTTGACGAACTCCGGGATCAGGTTCACCTTGGTCCGGATCAGATCGGGATCCTGAAGCGCCTCGTCACGGGCCATCTCGATGATCTCGGTGGGATAACCCTTGACCAACTCCTGATTGAGCCGGTCTTCGACCATCTTCCCGAATTCGACGGAGATCGCATCCAGTTCGAAGTCCATCCGGGCCTCACCCGGATCCATGTTGCCCCCCGTCACCTTCGCACCGAAATCCCGGAATACGACACCGGATAGGGCGTGGAGGGCGGTGTGGGTACGCATGGTCAGATAGCGCCTCTCCCAATCGATCCTCCCCTCGACCGGGGTTCCCGGATCGGGGAGAACCGACCCTTCGGCGACGATGTGATAGGGCTTTCCGTTTTTCCGGATGGTGTCGACCACCTCGACCTCGCCACCGTGCCAGCGAATCACACCGACGTCGCCCGGCTGACCTCCGCCACGTGCGTAGAACACGGTGCGGTCCAGGAAGAGACCACCATCGTCGACCGACACCACATTCCCCTCGGCCACCGCCAGGTAGCTGTCCCTGGGTGCCAGTTCCTCGGTTGGTCCGTCGCCTGCCATGGTTCTATCGGGGTGTTGTCTCGTCGGGTATGAAAGCCGGCCCATGCCCGGGCACGATCAATGATGCCACCTCGAGGACCCGTGCCCGGCCTCGGTGGAGGGCATCGAGATCGGGAGATAGGCGATCCTCCACGGGCTCCGTGGCGGTCGACCACAGGTGGGTGAACACGACCAGACCTTCCGCGGTCTCCACCAGAGTCGATATGTCCTGGTAGGTGTGACCGGGGGTCTCCCACAACTTGACTCCCGGTGCGACCTGGTAACCCTCGGCGGGACGGGAATCCCAGACGTCATCGCGGTAGACCGCCCAGTGGTCGTGCACCGCAGCGTTGGGAAAGAGGGCGATGTTCATTGTGTGGTCGGGGTGATGGTGGGAGATGATGATGTCCGTCACCTCTTCGGGCTCGTGCCCGGCATCGAGCAGAGCATCGGTGATCACCCTTCTCGCCGACACCATTCCGGGATCGACGATGATCACCGCTCCATCGGTCTTGATCAGAGACACCGAGGACCCGACACGCATTGGGTCTTCTCGCAGGACATATCCCGGACTGAGGAGTTGGTACTCAGGCATGATTGGACTCAGACATCTTCGGCCTCCGCATCGGTATCCATCGTCTCTTCCGGGGGCGTGACCGGAGTCAGCTCCTGGGTGTCAAACAGCCTCGTCTGGCCCGCCGGTCCCCTCCGGGCGATTCGTGCCAGACGTTCCGGTGGTGGCGTCACTTCGATCATGGCCTCTGACGCCTCCTGCCACGACTGGTTGAGAACCCTGGTCCTCCACAGATGTCCGGCGATGATCCGGAGGGCGGCGGTCGCAGGCACGGCAATGAGGACACCAAGGAGGCCAGCCACCGACCCCCCGACGATGAGGGCGATGACGATGGCGAATGGTGACAGATGAACCCTTGCTCGCTGGACGACGGGGGTGATGATGTTGTTGTCCACCTGCTGGATCAAGGTGTAGATACCGACCGCGAGCAATCCCTGCCAGGGGTCCCCATTGAGCAGGGCAACGATGAAACCGAGGGCGCCCCCAACGATCGGCCCCACGAACGGGATCATGTTCAAGAGACCTGAGATCATCCCCACCAGCAGCCAGAACGGAAGTCCGATTAGCCACATCCCGATGCTGGAGAGGATTCCGACGATGGTCGCAACCAGCAGCTGGCCCCTGACGAAAGAACCCATCGCCGTGCCCACCTCCCGACCGACGAAGGCGGCCTCGTCCCGGTAAGCGGGTGGGGTGAGAGCAAGGGCGTTGGCTTTGTACTTGCTGAGGTCCATCAAGAGGTAGAGGGCGAGCACTGGGGCGAGGCCGACAATGATCACAATCTCGGTGACACCCCGGATCAGCAGTCCGGCACCAGCCCCGAACCCGAAAAGGATGTTGCGGATGGTCTCCTGATTCGCCGGATCGGTGAGCCACTCCCTCCAGTCCTGGCTGAGTAACGAGTCGATGTCGATGCCGACGTTGCGGGCGACGTCCTCCAGCCAGGCGATGATCCCGAGGAACAGGTCGGGCAACCGCTCGCCGAACTCGGAGATCTGAGCGCTGACCGTCGGATAGACGATGAGGATGAAGGCAACGATGATCAGCACCAGACCTATGAAGGCAATGAAGCTCCCGAGGAAGCGTCTCACTCCCCTCGCTTCGAGCCAGCGGACCGAGGGTTCCAACAGGAACACGAGCCCGAATGCGAAGGCCATCGGCAGCCAGATCACTCTGACCGAATCGGCGATCCTGAGGAACGCCCAACCCAACAAGAGGACGCCGACCGACGCCCAGACGACAAGGGCTACATGACGGACTCGCTCGGATCGCACTGGGCGGGAGTCTAGAGGCGGGGACGGTTCAGACGGTGCCAGCGCTGCAGCCGCCGCGGATCAGGATGGTGTCCTAATGGTGAGGGTCGATCCGGGGCTAACCGTCACCGTCCAACCGTCTCCGGCCAGGGGCGAACGCCATCCATCCTCCAGACGCTCCCAACCGGGAGGCACCTGCGCGTCACCGATCACCCTGACCAACGCGGCCGACGGAAATGTGAGGGTGAAGTTGCCGTCGATGGCCAGGTCTGTCAACCCGTCAGCATTGCCAAGTGTGATCTCGCCCTGTCCTGAAAAGACGAGGGCGTCGATATCGATGGCGGAGAGATCAGCCTTGATGACGCCGTGGAGATCGAGAGTCCAGGCAGGGTTCGATGAGAGTCCGATGTTCCAGCCGGCGAACGCCTGCAGCCCCGGCTCTGCGGGCACCTCGAGGTTCACTTCCCGCCGGGAGCCGTCGATGGTGTTCTCCACCGCCTTGGGGATTCCGACCGGTCCTCCCCTACGAATCGGAATCACCTGATAGAGAAACGTCGAATTGGTGTCGATCAGAAGAGTCCCTCCGATGTTGGCGGTCAGCGCTGCTTCGGAGATGTCACCTACCGTGGGACCCACCAACCTCCCGGCGGCTGACGGCATTCCACGCCATCCCTGGATATGGGCAATGGCGAAGATGACGACAAGGATCAACCCGAGGATCGCCACCAACCCGGGGGCACGGATCTTGCCGAACCTTCTGTCCCGGGCCAGTCGACCGAGCCCGACCAGACCCAACCAGACCGGCCACCAGGCGACCAGGTCGAGAAACAGGGCCCTGCTGAGCAGACCACCCACTGCCGCCGCGATCAAACCGCTGAGGACTCCGAAGGGGATGATCCAGGTGCGGGTTATGGCGGGGCGGCCGTGCCCCGCCCCTTCAGCGATCATTCCTCGTAGTCAGATCCGAGGATGATGATGACGTCCGCACCCGGGCTGAACGATTCGTCGGGCAGAGCCTCGACACGGGCACCCGGCACGAAACGGAGCAGTTCGGCAGCCTCGGCGGCGAACCCATCCCGGTACCAGAGTCGGGACGGATCCTCGGCGTCCGGGTAGTCGGTGGCCGGCATGATCCGGTATCCGTCCTGGGCAAGCCTCTGGGTCAAACGCCCTGCCGCACCCGGTACCCCGCCCGGATTGTTGAACACCCTCACCGTGACCTCAGACGGCGGTCTCACCGCCACTGTGGTGGACGTGGTGGTGGTCGAACCCTCGGTGGTCGTGGTGGACTCCGGGGAGGTGGCAGTGGTGGAAGTTGAACTGCTGGTGGTGGACGTACCCGAGGAGTCGATCGGTGTCGTTGGATCGGCGAAAAAGGCAAGGAGTCCGAAGGTCAATGCCCCGAAGAACGCCACCCCGAGTATCCAGATGATGAGGTCACGTGCAAAATGACTCCGCGTGTCAGCATGACGTGGCTTCTCGGTCATACCGCCACCTCACGGCCCGGATCGTCCACGATCAGGGAAAGAACTCTCTTCACTGTCAACGCGTCGTACTCCATCGCTTCCGGTCGGTGCACAAGGCTAAGGAGCCTCTCGTAATAAGTGGAAGCCGTCAGACCGAGGGTGAACTCGATCATCTGATCCTTCGCCCCGGGCAGAGTCCACCAGCTCCGCTCAAAGTCGAGGATCGCCCGGTCCTCTGAACCCAACACCACGAACAGGATATTGGTAGGTAGCCCTGGCACCGCGCATTTGGAGCCGCGGACAGGATTTGAACCCGTGACCTACTGATTACAAATCAGTTGCTCTACCAACTGAGCTACCGCGGCGGACCCTCATTATCTCAAATGATGCAAGGGCAGCGGAAACCGACGCGTTGAGACTCTCATTCCCCGGTGCCATCGGGATCGAGACGAGAAGGTCACACCTCTCGGAGGTGAGACGACCCAAACCCTGACCTTCGGCACCGATCACGACAGCGACAGGCTCGGTCAGCAGAGACAAATCGAAGAGGGTATCCCTCGCCCCGGCGTCCAACCCCACCACCCAGAATCCTTGATCCTTGAGCCGTCGAAGGGCGTCGGGGATGGAACCGACGATGGCAACCGGAATGTCCTCGAGGGCACCCGCAGCCGCCTTGAAGGCAGCCGCGGACAGTGGAGCGGATCGGCGGTCGGAGACCACCAGTGCCCCAATCCCGGCAGCACGGGCACTCCTGGCCACCGCCCCGAGATTGTGTGGATCTTCGACGTGATCGAGGACGATCACCGCGTCGGTGAGGTCAAAGAGGCCTGAGAGATCCACGGGGCGGAGCGGTCGACACTCGGCCACAACACCCTGTGGCGCTTCGGTGGTGGCCCGTGCCCGAACGTCATCCAACACGCTGACACGATCCCTACCCACCGCTTCGATCGCCCTCACCACGTCCTCACGGTCCTGACGACGCCGGTCGACGTAGAGACGCTCCACCCGACCCGCCGCCGCCGCGGCAAGTACTGCGTGGATGCCCTCGACCCTATCCCCGTAGCCAGCGGGTGCCATCCGGCCCATCCTCCAGAACGATCCCCCTGTCCATAAGTGAGTCCCGGATCTCGTCGGCAAGGGTGAAGTCCCGGGCAGTCCTCGCCTGGTTGCGGAGTTCGATCAGGGCGGCGATGGAATCCTCGACGCCGAACCTGACTGCCAGGTCGGAGACATCGACGTCGAGGGGGTCGACCGTCAGGGCGTCGTCCAGACCGAACACACCCACTATCTCTTCCACGGCACCCGCGATGGACGAAGCATCTCCGCCCTCGTCGAGCAGACGATTCCCATCCCTGACCAGGTCGAAGAGCAGGGACACCGCCTCCGGGGTCCCGAAGTCGTCGTCCATCACCTCACGGAACTTCTCCAGGGCCGTGGCATCCGGCGCACCGGCCGAGGCGCGCTTCCGGAATCTGTCGAGACGGGCAAGGGATTCTTCGGCCTCTTTCATGAGGTCGACGCTGTACTCGATCGGGGACCGGTAATGCGCCCTGAGGTACAGGAGACGCAGCGGGCGTCCGCCGTGCGTGGCGATGATCTCGGCCAGGTCGACGAGATTGCCGGTGGACTTCGCCATCTTCTCGCCGCCCAGATTGACCATCCCGTTGTGGAGCCAGTACCTGGCAAAGGTGGTTCCGGAAACCCCCTCACTCTGGGCGATTTCGTTCTCGTGGTGCGGGAAGATCAGGTCGGAGCCACCACCGTGGACGTCGAAATCGTCACCGAGGTATCGGCGGGCCATGGCGGAACACTCGATGTGCCACCCCGGCCGACCCGGCCCCCATGGGGAGTCCCACCACGGTTCACCCGGTTTTGCCCCCTTCCACAAGGCAAAGTCGAGTGGATCCTCCTTGCCCTCGTCGACTTCGATCCGGTACCCCGACCTGAGCTCATCGGGCTTGATCCCGGAGAGCTTTCCGTAACTCTCCAGCGACCGGACCGAGAACCACACGTCGCCCTCGCGGGCATAGGCGAGACCCCTTTCGATGAGTCGTTCGATCAGGTCGATGATGTCGGGGATGTGTTCGGTGGCTTTCGGCTCGAAGTCCGGTACCCGTATCCCGAGTCCCTCATACGCGGTGGTGAAGGCCTCCCCCATCCGGGTCGCTAATGCCTCCATCGTCTCGCCGGTCTCGGCGGCGGCGGCGATGATCTTGTCTTCGATGTCGGTGACGTTCCTCACCATCGTCACCTCATATCCACGCCACTCCAGATAGCGGCGAATGACATCGAAGGCCACACCGGAACGACCGTGACCGACATGGGGCGCGGACTGCACTGTCGGCCCGCATACATACATGCCGACCTTGCCCGGGTCCCTGGTCTCGAAGGGGACCACCTCACGGGCGAGGGTGCTGTAGACCCGAATCACAGCGACTCCATGGTGACCACCGCGACGGCTGCAATCCCATCTCCGGTACCGGTGAAACCCATCCCGTCGGTAGTGGTTGCCTTCACTGAGACCGCTTCGACGGCCAGACCGAGGGCGTCTGCGACACCGGCCCTGATACCGGAGCGGTGCGGCGAGATCCTGACCTGTTGGGCGATCACGGTGACGTCGGCATGGGCTGGCTTCCACCCGGTGTCGGCAGCCATCGCCACCGCCGATCGAAGCAGGGCCATCGAGTCGGCGTTGTCGTAGGCAGGGTCGGTGGAAGGGAAGTGCTCCCCCATGTCCCCCAGGACGGCAGCACCGAGAACTGCATCGGTCAGGGCATGGGCGACCACATCACCGTCGGACGTGGCCTGGATCCCGAAATCCTCAGAAACCACGACACCACCAAGAAGCACTGGTGGCCTGTCGTTTACCCGGTGAGCATCAAACCCCCAACCGGTGCGGGTGGTCATTCCTCGACGGGATCGACTTTGGGAAGGGCGCGGTCCAGTTTGCGGATCGCCTCCTCCTCATCGACCTCGAGGCTGAACGCCAGCTCCGAGCTGAGAGTGAGTCGTGCCTTGGAAAGCATCCTCTTGAGGGCGGGGCTGATCCCCTTGGTCTGCTGTGCGAAGGAGAGGTCGCGGACGACTTCTGCGACCTGGAAGATGTCACCCGAGGTCATCTTCTCGTTGAGGACCTTGTACCAGCGACTCCAGTTGGCGCCAGCCTCCTCCGGTTCTCCCTTCAAGGACTTGAGGACTTCGCGTGACTTGGCCTTGGAAATCACCGGGCGGATCAATTCGTCGACTCGATCGACGGGGACCATCACGGTGAGCTGCTCGGTGGCGATGTCCAGGATGAAGTAGTCCTGCTTCTTCCCCCCAAACTCCTGCTTTATCTTCTTCTGGATGGTGGCCGCCCCGTGTTGGGGATGTACGACCTTGTCACCGACAGCGTATTTTGCGGTTTGAGCCATAGAACGCCGGTGAGTGTACCGCCGACCCGGATCAATCCAGGACGGCCTCCCACTCGGACGCCGAGGATTGCAGACGGTTGAAGTAGGCGCGGAGCTGACGGGCCCGGGTGTCACCGACACCCTCAACCGTCGTCAACTGCTCCTCAGTGGCGTTGAGAAGCTTGGAAACGGACCCGAACCCCTTGATGATCTCGTCCCTGACCGGCTCCGGGAGCCTCCCGACCTGGGCCAGGATCCGATGGCCCCTCGGCTCAGCGGGATCGTCCAGATCCGGGAAGCCGAGTTCTTTTCCGACCCGGAACGGGTCTTCGAGATCGGGGCCGGAAATACCGTCGAGGATCTCGAGGGCCCGGTCGACAGAACCCGATCGGATCGGTTTGAGATAGTCGGCCAGGACCAATCGGAGGGTGTGGTCAACACCCGAAAGGAGGTCGTTGAGTTGCACGGCAACAATCCGACCCTCGTCCCCCAGTGTCAGGGCCCGCGACGCAACCATCCGACCGAGACGCTCGACCAGTTCGGCCCGCTGGATGACGGTCACCGCGGCCCGGTAGGTGGCCAGTCCAGTGACCTCCAACCTGGTCAACCGGCTCTCGGCGTCATCGAGACGGGACCGGAGACGGTCAAGACTCTGAAGGTCCTGGTTGACGTGGGCCGCCACCTCCATGGGTTGGGCGAGTTCGATCTTGCGTCCCTCGTAGAAGAGCGTGGCCACCTTGCGACCCTCGGAGACGGCGACTACCGGCTTGCCGGTCTCGATGGCGAGACGCTCGGCGGTGCGGTGCCGGGCACCGGTCTCATCGGTCGGAATCGATCCGTCGGGGATGAAATGGACGTTGGCCTCGAGGATGTTCCCCCAGCTGTCGTCGAGAATTATCCCGCCGTCCATCTTGGACAGTTCGGCGATACGTGCCGGAGTGAATGTGGCTCCGGACAGCTTGAAACCGCCGGAACTGGCAGCCGCAACTTTCTCGCCCGTGCCCAGGACCAGCAGACCACCTTTCCCCTGCTGGATGATCCTTTCGAGGGCACGACGCATCGGTGTGCCCGGGGCGAGCCTCTCCAGTGTCTCGTTGATCGAAGGGCCACTCACAGGCGAGAGGGTATCACGACGACTCCCCGACTAGCCCGGCACGACGCATCGCTTCTGAGAGACGTATGGGCTCTCCCGCACCCGGTGCGACCCGGCGGTTGAGGCCCATTCGGTCGAGTTCTTCGACCCTTCGCGCCTCCATCGGTATCGACCTGACCTCACCGGCCAGACCGATCTCACCCCAAGCCGCCAGACGTCCCAGAGAGATGTCGGTCGCCGACGATGCGATGGCGAGAGCGACCGGGAGATCGCATCCCGGTTCTTCGAGTCTCCAACCCCCGACCACGTTGACGTAGACCTCCTGGTCGTGGAGTTCGAGGTCGGTGTGACGTTGGAGGACGGCGATCACCTGATTGACCCGGGCCGGATCGAGTCCACGGACTGACCGTCTCGGCTGGGCCTGTTTCGTCGGCGAAACCAGGGCCTGGATCTCCACAAGGACCGACCTACGGCCTTCGACCGCCGGGTAGACCACGGTGCCCGGAACTTCCGACTCCCACCCCTGGAGAAAGGTCTTGGAAGGATCTTCGACCTCGATCAACCCGTCACCACTCATGTCGAACATGCCAGCGACATGGGTCGCACCAAAGCGGTTCTTGTTGCTCCTGAGGATCCGGAGGCCACGATCGGGGTCGCCTTCCAGGTAGAGGACCACGTCGACCATGTGCTCCAGCAGCTTGGGGCCGGCCAACCCGCCGTCCTTGGTGACATGGCCCACCAGGACCAGGGATATCCCTGTTGTCTTGGCCAGCCTGATCAGCCGGGCTGCACTCTCCCTGACCTGGGCGACCCCACCCGGGGCTGACGGGATCTCCGGCACACCCACGGTCTGGATCGAATCGACCACCAGCATGGTGGGTCGGACCGAGTCGGCTAGGGCGACGATGGCGTCGACATCGTCGTCGGCGACAAGCTCGATGCCATCCCCGCCGACGCCGAGTCGGATCGCTCGCATACCGATCTGGTCGACACTCTCCTCACCACTGGCAATGACGACCTTCCGTCCCTGGGCGGCGAGTCCACCGGCCATTTGGAGGAGCAGGGTCGACTTGCCGACCCCCGGTTCACCCCCGAGGAGTACCACCGACCCGGGAACCAAACCACCCCCCAACACCCGATCGACCTCCGACCATCCGGTCGGTGTCCTTGGTGGCGTGGTCGCCCCGGCACGGTCGAGACTCACCGAGCTAGCCGGCTTTGAGCCGGAGGAACCGGCCGATCCTGCCTCGGACAGCGGTTCGGAAGCACCGCACTGGGGACAGAAGCCCATCCATTTGCCCGAAGTGAACCCGCAGGTCCCACACTTGAAGACGAGAGAAGAAGCCACCTGCGTTTAGTTGTTATCGCGTCGGGCTGCGAGAATCAACAGGGTCACGGTCACTGCGAGCAGGATCAAACCAGCCAGGACTGACAGAATGGTCCAGGGTTCGAAGGTTCTTATTGCCAGGACAGTCATCGCAGGCATGCCCGTGGCACAATACCGCCCCTAAGGAGGGACGTGGCCACTCAACAATGTGGACAATGCGGTGCGATCGTCGCCGCCGATGAGCAGTTCTGCCCGCGCTGCGGTTCGTTCATCGACCCTCTCGCGTCAGGAACCCGCGGCTCGTCGCGTCGTCCGGGATCCCCACCCGGGAATGTCATCAGTATTTCCCCGGATGGGAACAAGTACGAGGAGTTCTCCCTTCAGGAGCCACCACCTGAGCCCCGACCCTCCCAGCCGCAGCGGGTGACCAACGGGGCCAGCATCCAGTGCCCCTCCTGCCAGGCCACCAACCCGGCAGCCAACCGTCACTGCCAGCAGTGCGGCGCCCGCCTCCAACAGGGTGCCCTTCCCACCGCGCCACGACCGGCGGTCCAGGCAACAGCCGGGGTCCGCGCTGCGGTGGCGATCAGCGCCCTGTTCCTGGTCGTGGTTCTAGCCGCCGTCCTCTTCAACTTCTTCGGTGGCGACCCGACCACGGCGCCAACCACCACGCAACAGGAAACCACGACCACGCCGTCGGTGATCCAGAACGCCGAAGTCCCGATCCTCTCCCAGACCTGTGAGCCGATCGGCCTGGGCACCTTCACCTGCGCCAACCTGAACGATGGCAACACCGCGACGGAGTATCAGGTGAACTGGGAAGAACTGGCCACCCAGGAGGGGGCCACGATTCGAATCACCATGTCATTCAATGTGGCTACGACGATCGAACGGATCGAGTGGACCAACATTCTCGATGACAGCAGGTTCCGGCAGAACTACCGGGCACGGGGTATCGAGATCGGGGCCAGTTCGGCACCGGCCAAAGTCTCATTCGAGGTGCCCAACTCACCGGGCACCCACACCATCCCCTACGCGGCACACGACGCCCACAACATCACCATCGAGATCCTCTCGGCCTGGAACGCCGAAGTGGTCAATCAGAATGTGTACCGCGAGTTGGCGATCGCGGAGATCCTGGTCTGGGGTCGGCCAACCGCCGGCAGCTGACCTCAACTCTTGATGTAGGGCTTGCCTTCGGCCGCCGGAGCCCTCGCCCGTCCGACCACACCTGCCACCACGATGATCGTTGCGATATAGGGGACCATCAGCAGGAACTCTGACGGAATCGGTGTGGCGAGGATGCTGAGTCGCTGCTGAACCGATCGGGCAAAACCGAAGACCAATCCGGCACCGAGGACGCCGTATGGCATCCAGCGTCCGAAGATCATTGCGGCGAGTCCGATGAAACCGACCCCACCGGTCATGTCCTGTTCGAACCTGGCGACCTGGGCGATCCCGAGGAATGCCCCACCGAATCCGGCGATCATGCCGGCGAGGATCACGTTGCGATAGCGGACCCGGAAGACGTTGATACCGGCGGTGTCAGCTGCCTTGGGATGCTCACCGACCGAGCGCGAGCGGAGTCCCCAGCGGGTACGGAACAACCCGTAGTGGAGGCCTATCACCAGGATGAACATGCCGTATACGAAGAAGGTGTGGTCGAACAGCATCGGACCTATCACCGGGATATCGGCGAGGATCGGGATCCGCCAGGCGGGGACCCTTTTCGGAGCGTTCAACCACTGAGCCTGGGTCAACACCCGTGCAGTCAGAAGCGAGGTGAGACCCAACGCCAGGAAGTTGATCACCACACCGGCGATGATCTGGTCGACCCGGAATCTGATCGCCAACCATGCCAGGAGCCATCCCAACAGACCACCGATCACCATCGCCCCGACGACCCCGGCGACGGTTCCGAAGGCACTGCTCATCACCACCGCCACGAAGGCGCCGGCCAGTAGTTGCCCTTCGATCCCGATGTTGATGATTCCCGACCGCTCGCAGAGGAGGCCGGTAAGGGCACCGAAGACGATGACCACCGAAAGGAGGACCGTGCCCCGGAGCATCCCCACCATGCTGAACTGCTTGCCGGCTGCCGCCCAGGTGAGTAGCGCCAGGGAGAACAGGCAAAGGCCCGTGGCGAGAGCGACATTGGTCCACCGAAGGGCCTTCCCGGTGACCCGCCACACCCCGAGCCCAACGATCAGGACGCCGAGGATCATCGAGAAGGTTCTTGCTTCGACCACCCACGACAGGTCGGCGAAGCGGTCCGTCTGAAGTGACAGGTTGAAGGTCGCCTGGAGGCCCGGTTCCACACGCATTCCGAAGAAGGTGAAGACGAAGACGCCAAGCGCCATCAGGACGATCCCGATGATGATGGAGCGTCGCTTCTCCGGCGGGATCCTGTTGTAGACGATTGTCTCTTCGGGAACGGTGACCGCTGTCATGCCTCCGATCCTTTCGTGACCGTCTGCGCCTCCACATGTCTGAGCCTGAAGACCGCCCGGACGAGTTCGGGAGCGGCAATGAACATGATGATCAGGGCCTGCAT
>CAYNSP010000017.1:0-22675 GCA_964400035.1 uncultured Acidimicrobiaceae bacterium
ATACCAGTTCGACGAGGCCTGCTACCAGTTCGGGTCCTGATCGATAACTAGAGGATTTGGGGGTGGCCATGGCCACCCCCAATCTCACGAAACGGAAGAAGATGCTCGCGGTAGAGAACCTGGAGGTCGTGTACAACGAGGTAGTCCTGGTTTTGCGCGGTATCTCGATCGAGGTGGGTGACGAACAGATCGTCGCCCTTCTCGGTGAGAACGGTGCCGGCAAGACCACGACCCTGCGCGCGATCACCGGACTTCTGGAGGTCCACGGTGGCGACGTGACCAAGGGCGACATCTTGTTCGATGGGGACAGGATCACCCATGACGATCCTTCGAAACGCGTCCGTCGTGGAATCAGCCAGGTTATGGAGGGTCGGCGGGTTTTCGTCGAGATGACTGTCGAGGACAATCTCAAGGCGGGGGCCTACACCAACCCGTCGGGGTTCAAGTCTTCATACGACCGGGTGATGGATCTATTCCCTCGACTCCGGGAACGCCGTGGGTCGACTGCCGGCTACCTCTCCGGGGGGGAGCAGCAGATGCTGGCCATCGGTCGGGCCCTCATGCAGGAGCCCAAACTTCTCATCCTCGATGAGCCGTCCCTCGGACTGGCACCACTCCTGGTACAGGAGGTACGGGACATCATCGTCGAGATCAACCAGCAGGGCACTGCCGTCCTGCTTATCGAACAGAACGCCCAGATGGCCCTATCGATCGCACACCACGGATATGTCATGGAGACCGGGAAGATCGTGATGGATGGGTCTCCCGAGAAGCTTCTCAAGGATGAGGACGTCAAGGAGTTCTACCTCGGATTCCATGCGTCGGGTGAGAGGAAGTCGTTCCGTGACGTCAAGCACTACCGACGTCGCAAGAGGTGGTTGTCATGAGCGGGAAGCTGCTGAGAAGACGGGCCGATCCGGTCGGTCCGGCCAGCTACGAACACCTCCTCGAAGTCCGGGACGTAAGGTTGTCATTCCAGGGCGTCGTGGCGATCGATGGGGTCTCATTCCATGTCGATGACGGTGAACTGTTCGCCATCATCGGACCCAACGGGGCCGGCAAGACCTCTTTGTTCAACGTGATCAATCAGGTCTACCACCCACAGGAAGGCGACGTCCTCTGGAAGGGTGAGTCGATCATGGGTCTCAAGCCGTACCAGACCGCACAACGCGGGATCTCGCGGACGTTCCAGAACATCGCCCTGTATCCCCACATGACCGTGCTGGAGAACATCCTGACCGGGCGTCATGTCCGGTCGACCACCGGGTGGTTTGCCGGTGCCTTCTGGGTGGGCAAGGCGAAACGGGAGGAGATCGCCAACCGGGCGATAGTGGAGAGCATCATCGACTTCCTCGAGATCGAACAGTGGCGGAAGTACCCCGTCGGACTCCTGCCTTACGGCATCCAGAAGCGGGTCGAACTGGGCAGGGCACTGGCCCTCGACCCGGAACTGCTTCTCCTCGACGAACCGGTCGCAGGTATGAATCTCGAGGAGACCGAGGACATGGCACGGTTCATACTCGATGTCCGCGAGGAGATCGACATCGCCATCATCCTCGTCGAACACGACATGGGTCTGGTCATGGACATTGCCGACCGGGTCATGGCGGTCGACTTCGGCAAGCAGATTGCGATCGGGACACCGGCCGAGGTGCAGAACGACCCGAACGTGATCAAGGCGTATCTGGGCGAGGAGTTCGAGACCGCCTGAGTTAGTCGGGAACTTTCAAATCCTCGACTTTCACTCCCCTGAGCAGCAATCGCTTCCGTCTCGAGGAGTGTCCGGACACCAGTTCCACATCCCGTTTGGCCAGATCGAAGTGTTCCGCGATCAATGCGAGAACCGCCCGATTGGCCTTGCCGCCTTCAGGGGGAACCGTGACAGCCACCTTCAAGGCCTCACCGTGCCTCCCCAGCACCGCTGCCCTCCTGGCACCGGGTTGAACATGAACGTCGAGGTACACACCGTCAACGGTAGGGGTAAGCACCCCCCGATCGTAAGCGTTTCTTCGGATGGTTCAGGGATTTGTACTACGCCCATAGTGTTTATTATCGTCGCCATCGCTATGACAGAAAGAAGAGCACAGATGCGCCGACTGGCGATCCCGGTCGTACTCATGGGGCTGGCGGTGGGCGCCTGCGGGACGACCGACACAACAGCCACGACAGCTGGTGGGACCAGTACGACCAGCCCTCAGACCCAAGAGCTGATCGTCTACTCGGGTCGTAACGAGAACTTCATCAGTCCGATCGTTGAGGCCTTCACCGAAGCAACCGGAGTCCAGGTCCGCGTCAGATATGGAGACGGGACCAGCGATCTCGCCGCCACCATCATGAACGAGGGTGAAACCACCAATGCCGACATCTTCTGGTCGCAGGACCCGGCGTGGATCGGGGCGGTCGGGGATAGAGGACTGCTTGCTGACCTTCCTGATGACATCCTCGGGTTGGTCGACCCCGCATACCGGGACGCCGACGGAAAGTGGGTGGGCGTCACTGCCCGGAGCCGGGTCTTCGTCTACAACCCGGACCTGGTGTCCGAGGACGAACTGCCCTCCAGCGTCAAGGAGTTGACCGATCCGAAGTGGTCTGGACGGCTTGCGGTAGCTCCGGGCAACGCCTCATTCGTCGCATTCGTCTCTGCGATGGAACTGGTCGAGGGTTCAGACGCCACCCTTGAATGGCTCGAGGGATTGGCCTCCAACGATGTCCGTGCCTACTCGGGGAACGGGGCAATCCTCAACGCAGTAGCCGCCGGGGATGTCCACGCCGGGTTGATCAACCACTACTACCTGCTTCAGTCGAAGGCTCAGGGGAACAATCCGAACGCCATCAACCACTTCCTCGAGCCCGGCGATCTGGGCGGACTTGTAATGGCAACCGGCGTCGGGGTGCTCGAGCCTTCATCGAACAAGGAGGCCGCCTTTGAGTTCATCCGGTTCCTCCTCTCCGCCGAAGCACAGGATCACTTCGTCAACAACCTTTACGAATACGGGTTGATCGAAGGTGCACCGACCCCCAGTGGCCAGAAGCCGCTCGCCGAACTGGCAGGTCCGCCGATCAATCAATCGGATCTGGCAGGTCATCTAGATTCGGCGGTAACACTGATCACAAGCGCTGGGCTGAACTGACAACTCTCGCCGGTAGTCCCCCGGTGGCTGAGGAGCCTTCGGTCAGGAGACCGAAGGCTCCCGGCGCGTTATGGGTGCTGGGCACACTGGTGGTCATCCCCGCCCTGATACCCCTTCTCTACCTGCTCTGGGCGGTCCTACAGCCGGGAGGGTTCAACACCGGGGGGTTCACTGCGGGCCGTCTTCTGGAACTCGCCCTCAACACCCTCCTCCTCACCGTCACCGTCACCGCCACCACACTCGTTGTCGGGACGGCGACCGCCTGGCTGACCACACGTACCGACCTGTCCGGGGCCAGGGTCTGGTCGACGCTCGTCACCATCCCTCTGGTCATCCCTTCGTATGTTGGTGCGTTGGCCCTTCTGGCAGCCACCGGTAACACCGGGATGATCAGTGAATTCCTGGTGGGATTGGGTCTGCCGCCGATTCCCCGGGTGGACGGGTTCTTCCCCGCCTGGCTCGCGCTGAGTCTGTGGAACTTTTCCTTTGTCCACCTCCTGACGGTCCCTGTCCTCCGCCGTCTCGACCCGTCCCTCGAAGACGTCGCCCGGGGTTTGGGTGCGGGTCGATGGAAGGTGATCCGCACCATCATCATCCCCCAACTCCGTCCTGCCCTGGTCTCCGGCTCACTCCTTGTCTCGCTGTATGTGCTGTCGGAGTTCGGGGGTGTCTCGATGCTCCGCTTCGACACCTTCACCCGGGCGATCTACTCACAGTGGGCAGGCCGACTGGACCCCGGACCAGCGCTCTTCCTGGCCGGCCTGCTCTCGGTGGGAGCATTGGTCCTGATCTTCTTCCAGCTCCGGGCTCGAGGTGTGGTCGCACTTCATTCCAGCCGTCCCACCAGGATCCCCCGCAAGCATCATCTCGGCCGACCGGCCAGGGTCGCTGCCTACGTGTTCCTATGCACGGTCGTGGGATTGGCGCTGGTCCTCCCCATCGCCACCTTCGTGTGGTGGACGGTCCAGGGGGTCACGGCCGGGAACACCATGCTTTCGATCTTCCCGCACATGACCCGATCGATCCTCATCTCGTTGGGTGCTGCGGCCTTGATCGCCCTTGCCGCCCTGCCCATCGCCATCCTTTCAGTGCGATTCAGGGGGCGTCGGGTAAGGGTCCTCGAGTCGATCGCCTGGACGACCTACTCGCTGCCACACATTGCGGTGGGCCTGGCCTTCCTGGTGGTCGGGGTCGGGATTCTTCGTCCGATCTACCAACGGGTGCCCATGCTTCTGATCGTCTACATGGCCATGTTCCTCCCGCTGGCGCTGGGCGCGGTCGAAGCAGGGATGCGACGGATCGGACCGAGTCTCGAGGAGGTGTCCCGCAGTCTCGGGGTGGGGACCTGGGGGACGATCCGAAAGGTCACCTTCCCACTCTTGAGACGTTCGATGCTCGCCGGATCGGCGCTGGTGTTCCTTTCTGTGATGAAGGAACTGCCTGCCACCCTCATCCTCCGACCTACCGGATTCGACACCCTCCCCATCCGGATCTGGAGCGC
Source organism: uncultured Acidimicrobiaceae bacterium (assembly GCA_964400035.1). GTDB lineage: Bacteria > Actinomycetota > Acidimicrobiia > Spongiisociales > ZC4RG35 > ZC4RG35. The sequence goes on from CAYNSP010000017.1 coordinate 4,633, forward strand.
CACCAATGAACTCTTCTACACACAGTCCAGCTTCGCCTCCCTCGCCCTGATCCTCGTCTCGGCGGTTCCGGTGTATCTGTTTGTGGTGCGGGATATCCATGAGTGAGACAATGACTGCCGCTGTGGAGACGCCGTTAGCTGCCGAGCCTGCCATCGAGGCCCTCAACATCTCCAAGAAGTTCGGAGATGTGGTCGCGCTCGACCACTGTGATCTGACGGTTCCGCTCGGCTCCGTGGTCACCCTGTTGGGACCGTCCGGGACCGGAAAGTCGACGATGCTGCGGGTTCTTGCCGGGTTCGATCATCCCGACTCGGGAACGATCTCCATTCGTGGACGCCAGGTGGTCGGTCCCGGGGTGTATGTGCCCGCCGAGCAACGTCGGGTTGGAGTCGTCCTCCAGGACTACGCGCTGTTCCCGCATATGACAGTGCTGGCCAATGTCTCCTACGGGCTTGGCCGCGGTTGGGAAGCCGAGGAACGGGCCGGTGAGGTCCTCGAGATCGTCGGTCTCAGCGGACTCGGCGGTCGGATGCCCAACGAGCTATCAGGTGGTCAGCAGCAGCGGGTGGCCCTGGCCAGGGCGATGGCACCGAAACCGGATGTGATCATCCTGGACGAGCCGTTCTCCAATCTCGACGACACTCTCAGGAGCCGGGTCCGACACGACATCCTTGCCATCATCCGATCGCTCCGAACCACGGCCCTGTTCATCACCCATGATCAGGAGGAGGCGTTGTCGATCTCGGATCTGGTGGCGGTGATGAACCGCGGACGGATCGTCCAGATCGCCTCGCCGCAGGAGCTCTACTGGAACCCGGTAGACCCCTGGGTCGGCTCATTCATAGGGGACGCCAACTTCGTCCCCGGCCGGTCCAGGGAGGGACGGATGCGTTCGATCATCGGGGAGTTCCATTCCGATGTCGACGGTGATGTGACCGTCATGGTCCGACCGGAGTCAGTCGCCCTGTTCCGTGACCCGGCCGGTCAGGCGGTGGTCCAGGGGAGGGAGTTCTTCGGACACGACCAGTTGGTGACGGTGGCGTTCGGAGACGGGACCATTCTCAAGTCGCGTCTTGGTCCGGAGCATGTCTTTTCTGCCGGTGACCGGGTCTCCGTTCAGGTCGACTCCGTCAAATGCTTCCCGGTCCTGCGTGGTGTCGGGGTGAAGAAGCCCTGATCACCCGATGTACGACATCACATGCTTTATCCGGGTGTAATCCTCCAGGGCGTAGATCGATAGGTCCTTGCCATAGCCGGACATCTTGAACCCGCCGTGGGGCATCTCGGCAACGATCGGGATGTGGGTGTTGATCCAGACACAGCCGTAGTCGAGCGCCTTCGCCATCCTCATCGCCCGGCCATGATCTGAGGTCCACACACTCGAGGCGAGGCCGTATCTGACCCCGTTGGCCCACTCGATGGCACGTTCTTCGTCAGTGAACTGCTGGATGGTGACGACCGGACCGAAGATCTCGTTCTGGCTCATTTCGTCATCCTGTTCGAGGCCGTCGATCACCGTCGGTGGGAAGTAGTAGCCGTCACGGGTGAGAGGAGAGCCGCCAGCAAGTACCGAGGCGTGATCCGGGGCACGGCTCACCAGCCCGGCCACCCGGTCCAGCTGGTTGGCGTTGTTCAATGGCCCATAGTCGATCTCATCATGCGGGTCGCCGGTTCTGGTCTTACGTGCCTGCTCGGCAAGCGCCTCCGCCAGGTCGTTCCTGATTCCGGGAGCGGCGAGGACTCGTGTGGCTGCGGTGCAGTCCTGACCGGCGTTGTAATAGGCCGCACCGGCGATTCCCTCAGCCGTTTTCTCAAGGTCGGCGTCATCGAAGACAATCACCGGGGCCTTGCCACCAAGTTCGAGGTGGACCCGCTTCAGATCGGTGGCGGCGGCGGTTGCCACCTCGACACCGGCTCGAACACTTCCGGTAACCGAGACGAACTGCGGTATCTGATGGGCAACCAGGGCACGTCCCGTGTCCCGGTCGCCGCAGACAACGTTGAGGACCCCGGGTGGGAGGAACTCGGCGGCCAGTTGGGCGAGGGCCACGGTCGATGCCGGGGTTGTGTCGGATGGCTTGAGAACGACGGTGTTTCCCGCCGCCAGGGCCGGGGCGAGCTTCCAAACAGCCATCATCAGCGGATAGTTCCACGGTGTCACCTGGGCACAGACACCGATCGGTTCGCGCCGGATCATCGAGGTGTGGTCCTTCTTGTACTCCCCGGCTGAGAGTCCCTGGAGGTGCCGGGCCGCCCCGGCGAAGAACCGGATTTGGTCGGCTGCCGGGACCACCTCGTCGCCGGCTACGAATTCAGCGGGCTTACCCGTGTTGGCAACCTCGATGGCGGCGAACTCGTCGGCCCTGGCTTCGAGAGCGTCGGCGATTCGGAGCAGAGCCCGACTCCGTTCGGATGGGGTGGCATCACGCCAGCCCGGGAAGGCATCGGCCGCTGCACGACAGGCGGCGTCGACATCTTCGGGGCCTGACAGCGGCGCCTTCAGATAGGCCTGACCGTTGGCCGGGTTGATGATGTCCGAGGTCATGCCGCTGAGCGCCTCGCGTGATTCACCCGCTATGAAGTTCCTGATCGTTTCCAACACTCTCTCCTTGGCTCAGTTCGGCGGCAGTGAGGGTGAAAATTACCCTGCCGATTCGGACCTCTCTAACCGGATGCGGGTGATCGCCCGGTCCTTGACACCGAGGACGGTTGCCACCCAGCCGTCGATGCTCACCCGATCGCCTGGCTCCTGGGGGATTCTTCCGAGGACGTCGAGGACCAGGCCGGCGACTGTCGTGTAGTCCCCTTCCGGAAGTTCGATCCCGAGGTCGATCAGGTCATGGACGGGAAATCGTCCGGGGAGGATCAGGGAGCCATCGGGTCGTCTTTCCACGGTCAGTGTGTCACGGTCCGACTCGTCGTAGATCTCGCCCACCACTTCCTCGATCAGGTCCTCGATGGTGACGATTCCTTCACCGGAACCGTGCTCGCTGATCACCACCGCCATGTGCTGGCGGGTCTGTTGCATCTCACGTAGGGCAACCAGGGCCTTGACCGTCTCCGGGAACACGAGCGGCGGATTGGCCACCTCGCCGACCAGACCATCGTGACCGATCAGGTCGCGGAGGTGGGTCACGCCTACCAGGGCATCGAGATTGGCATCGACCGCCACCGGAGCCCTTGAATGGCCGGCCTCCAGAAGACGTCGGACCCCTTCCTCTGCGGTCATGGTGTCGGCGAGGACGACCACGTCGCGTCTCGGGATCAGAATCTCACGGAGGGTGCGCTCGGAGATCTCAAAAGCACCGGCGATGATCACCCGCTGCTGGTGGGTCATGGTCGACTGGCTGATCAGGAGTTCCCGGATCTCCTCATGGGTGATCTCCTCGCCATGCCGGGTCGGGTCGCCGCCGACCAGACGCACCACCAGGTCAGAGGACGCCGAGAGGAGGCGTACTGCGGGTTTTGTAACGACAGCGATCCCGGCGAGGGGACGGGCCATGACCAGACCCCACTTTTCAGCCCGTTGCATGGCCAGCCGTTTCGGGGCCAGTTCGCCGAAGACCAGCATCATGTAGGAGGTGAGCATGGTCACGATTACGACCGCCACCACATCGGCGGCGTCGCCGAAGATGGTGAGATAGGGCTCGAGGGGTCGGGCCAGACTCACCGCGGCCGACGCTGATGCAAAGAAACCGGCCAGGGTGATCACGATCTGGATGGTGGCCAGGAAGCGGTTGGGGTCCCGGGCCAGGCGACTCAAGACGGTGGCGGCGCCACCCTGTGCTTCCAACCTCTGGATTTGCCCTTCCCTCAGCGACACCAGGGCGAGCTCGGTGCCGGCGAAGACCGCGTTGATCAGGATCAGCAGTGCGACGAGGGTCAGCTGTGGCCAGACGGAGTCCATCTAAGACTCCCTGCGGGTGGGCCGGGTACTGGAAGGTTCTTCTGACATCAAGATTGCGACCGAACCGAGATTACCCGTGTGTTTCCTGGTGTTGATTGATCATGTGACGGGCCAGGGGTTCCAGACGGGTATCGAGGAAGTCCCGGACGGTCGGAGCTAGCCCGACCCGATCCATCGCCTTCCTCATGCATCGCATCCACTCCAGCGCCTGGGCCTCCCCGATGGTGAAAGGAAAATGCCGCATCCGGAGACGGGGATGGCCCCGCTTCTCTTCATACAGAGGAGGTCCGCCGGTCCAGCCGCTGAGAAACTCGTAGAGCTTGATCCGGGAGGTCGCAGTGTTCTTCGGGAGCATCGCCCGAAGCTCCGGTGACTCCTCTTCGATGATGTCGTAGAAGGCCTCGGCAAGCTGGCGGACGGCGGCATCTCCACCCATCTCCTGGTACGGAGTGGCCGCATCACCCCACGGGTGGGCCGAACCGGAGTTGATCGGGATCATCGGATCAACCGCCTGTGGTCACCCGACCATCGGCATCGAGGGGCCAGAACGGATTGTGGGCTATCTCCCACGGGTGCCCATCGGGATCGAGGAACAGGCCCGAGTATCCACCCCAGAACGTTGCGGCGGGTTCCCGACCAATGACAGCACCGGCGGACCGCGCCTCCTCGATAATCCGGTCCACCTCCTCCGGCGATCGGACATTGTGGGCCAGGGTTACCCCACCCCATCCGCCGTTGTCGGTAACCGCCGAGTCTTCAGCGAGTTGGTGGCGATTCCACAGGGCAACGATCATCCCGCTGGCCTGGAACGTGACCATGTCCTCGTTCCGTGTGCCTTCCCATCCCATGGCCCGATAGAACTCGAGTGACCGATCCAGGTCTTCCACACCGAGGGTGATCAAGCTCAGCCTCTGTTCCATGTCGGAAGTCTGCCAGAACCGGCGAGTCAGTGGGTACGCCGGTAATAGGCCACAGCCAACACGATGACGGCTGATAGGGCAGTGAAGGCGGCCCCGAACGCGGACAGGCGACCGTAGTACCCGGCTCCGAGTGCAATGCCGCCGGCGATCGGTCCCACCACCCGGCCGACGGCCATCACCGCCTGGGCGTCACCCACCCGTTCGGACGGGATGAGAGAGCGGTCCGCCAACATCACGAAGATGGCCGGTATCGCCATCCACCAGGCAAAGCCCCACAACACCATCGCCAGAAAGAAGACGACCTGAGAGGCGATCAGACCTAGGGCCAGGGTGGGCAAGATACAGGCGACCAGCCACCAGCCTGCCGTCCCCGGGCGGGCATTCAGCCTGGTGGCCACCACCCCGGCGATGGCATTGATGCTGATCGCCCATGACATCGCCACCGGGGACATCCCTTGAACATTGGCCGCGGTGGCAGCAACGAAGACGAAAGTTCCCGACCCACCCAGAGAAAGCACACCGAGGGCGAGAAGCAGGGCCCGATTCGAGTTGGAATCGCTGACCTGACGACCCACCCGGGGAAGGTCACCAAAGTCGACACGAAGTGGCATAACGGCCACCGCCAGAGCCGCCAGGGCGATGTAGACCGCTTTGAAACCACCCTGCTGGACCAGCCAGGCCAGGCCTGGTGAGGTGAGGGATGCAGTCACCGGGGCGGTAGCGGCGATGTCACCTATACCTCTCGTGAACCGGGTGGCATCGGCCCAGGCGATCCAGGTGAGGGTTCCCAGCCCGATTCCGGTGATGAACAGTGCAACCAGGAGCATGGGAAGGTTGGTGGCGAAGGCCGCTCCCAGCGATGCCAGTGCTACGAGCAGGAGTGCCCCGTAGTGGAACCGCCGCCGTGGGCGGAGCAGACGTCCTGCCAGGAAGGCGGCGACGGCGAAGCTCCCCACCTGGGCCGTACTCAGAATCCCCGTGTTGCCGATCGGCATCTGGAACTGTTCGGCGACCGCTGGCAGCAGGAACGGCGTGGCCCCGAACACCGCGGCGACTGCAACAGCCCCGCCGAGGACACCCGGGGAGGCCTGCGGACGTACCGCGGCTATGGCGCGTGTTGGTGTGGTCAAGGTTGGATAGGTGAGCGTGAGGCAATCGTGGAGGTGGGGACCGGGCAATCGGGTGCCGTCTCACCATCGCAACATTCAGCCTGGTTCAACCCGAACATGGGGCAGGATCCGTAGAGACAGGCGGCATGCCCATGGACGTACCCCATCGGTTGCCGACACCAGGCGCAGAGCATGTCTGGATCGTAACCTGCACCCCGATCGCGGCTTCGTCTTGCAATCACCTGCGGGGAGTTGGCTGAGACCGGTGTCCCTCGGGCACCGGATTATTACAGGCCGACAACTCCCGCCCCTTAGTACTGTCAGGCCGTTCCCATGGCCGCTCCGTCCTACCGCGCAACACTGACCGCCTACCTGGCACCGCACCGTTCCCGGGTCGCGGTCCTGGTGTTGCTGCTCCTCGGTTCGATCGGCCTCCAGCTTGTGGTCCCACTCATCCTCAGGGCGTTCATCGATTCGGCGCTCGGGGTGTCAGTTGCAATCGGGATGACCGGCGCGGGTGTTGCCTATCTGATTGCCGGGGTCGTCAATCAATTGCTCGACGCCGGTGCCTCGTATCTCGGCACCGACATCGGATGGAAGGCGACCAACCGTCTTCGGGAGGATCTCACCTCCCACCTGTTCACCCTCGACATGGGGTTCCATAACGACACCACACCGGGGGAAATGATCGAGCGGGTCGATGGTGATGTCACCGCAATCGCCGAGTTCATCTCCAGGTTCATGGTCCGACTGGTGGCCGCCGGTGTGCTGCTCGCCGGAGTCATCGTGGTGTGTTGGATCGAGAACCGCATGCTCGGACTCGGAATCACCATCTACGTGGTCCTGGTCAGCCTGCTCCTTTACCGGTTGCGGCGGATCGCCGTCGATGCGGCCGAAGAGGAGAGGGAGACCTCGGCCAGGCTGTACGGATTCATCGAAGAGCGGTTGGCCGGGGTGGACGACATCCGGTCTCTCGGTGCCGGACGGTTCACCATGAGCCGGTTCATCATGGTGATGAGGGACTTCTACACCCGGACCAGTCTCGCCTGGCGAAAGCGGATGCGGATGTGGATCACTGCCAACACCTCGTTCTGGGCAGGCGACGCCATCGCTCTCCTGATCGGTGTCGGCCTTGCCACTGCCGGATCGATCAGCGTGGGCACGGCGTATCTGATCCTTCAGTACGTACAGCTGGTGAGACGACCGATCGAACAGATGACACAGGAACTGCAACAGATGCAGAAGGCCGCCGGCGGGATCGTCCGCATCGACAATCTCAGGAGACTGGAGACATCTATCCAACCCGGGACCACCGTCCTGCCTGACGGTCCCCTCGGCATCGAGATGGAGGACGTCACCTTCGCATACGGGGACCGGATGGTCCTGGACGGTGTCGGCTTCCGCCTGGAGGCCGGTCGGACTCTGGGGCTCCTCGGTCGGACCGGCGGTGGCAAGACCACTCTTACCCGGCTCATCGCCCGTCTTTACGACCCTGCCGGTGGCAAGGTCAGGCTGGGTGGGGTCGACCTGAGGGAAGTCGACCCGAAGGCGCTCCGTCGAGCTGTTGGTGTGGTCACTCAGGATGTCCAGCTTTTCGGTGCAACGGTCAAGGAGAACCTGACCTTCTTCGCCCAGCGGGCCGACGACGAGATCCTCGAGATCCTCGACCTCGCCGGTCTGGGGACCTGGATCCGCGAGATAGGTCTGCACACCGAACTGGGATCGGGTGGTAAGGGACTGTCGGCGGGCGAGCAGCAGTTGCTGGCCTTCTCAAGGGTGTTCCTCCAGGATCCCGGGGTCGTCCTGCTCGACGAACCCTCTTCCCGGCTCGATCCGGTGACCGAGAGTCTCCTCGCCGGGGCCTCCGAAAGGTTGTTCTCGGGTCGGACGGTGGTCATCGTGGCCCACCGGTTGGAGACGGTGCGAACCGTCGATGAAATCATGGTGGTCGATGAGGGTCGGATACTCGAACACGGCGAGAGGGAGCGGCTGCTTGCGGACCCGACCAGCCTGTATCACGGGATGGTGGCCGCGGGGAGAACGGCGGTGCCGGAGCGATGAGTCCGCTGCGTGTTGTCCGTGAACTGATCCTGTATCGGCCCGGCCGGTTCTTCTACTGCATGTTCCTGTGGACCGTGATCCATGCCTCGCCGTTGCTGTTCGGGCTTCTGATCGGACGAACCTTCGATCGCCTCGCCGAGGGCCAGCCGGTGGCGGAGACGGCGTGGGCACCGGCTATCGCCTTTGCGGTCGTGGCTGTCGGGCGGAACTTCTTCTTCTGGCTGGGCGAGAGAGCCTGGATCGCCCACTGGATCGAGCAGACCCTCCAGTTGCGACGCAACCTGCTGCGTTGGGTTCTCGAAGCGCCGGGATCGAGGGTCATTCCGCTCGCCCCCGGTGAAGCCGTATCCACGTTCCGTGACGATGTCGACGATCTGGTCCGGTACATGGAGAACTGGGTCGATATGGGCGGTCTGGTGTTCTTCGGACTCGGATCGATCGTCATCATGGCGACCATCGACGCTCAACTCACCGCCATCCTCCTCGTCCCGCTGCTACTGACGCTACTCATCACCCAGATGCTCAGCCCCCAGATCCGCAAACGACGCCGGGCCATGCGCTCCGCCACCGACGCGGTGACCGGTTTCATCGGTGAGACATTCGGTGGAGTCCAGGCGATCAAACTGGCGGCTGCCGAGGACAGCATGCTCACCCGGCTCCACTCATTGAACAACACCCGTCACCGGGCGGCGCTGGCTGACACGGTCCTCACCGAGGTCCTGCGGGGGATCAACCGGAACATGGCGACGATCACCATTGCCATCGTCCTCCTCGTCGCCGCAGGTCGGATCCAAGCCGGCACGTTCACGATCGGGGCGTTGACGGTGTTCCTTACCTATCTGCCCCGACTGACCGACTACATGGCTTTCACCGGTGACATCATCGCCCAGCACCGGCGAACCGGTGTCGCCTATGAGCGGATCCGCTCCCTGATGGTCGACGCACCGGACGGGGCGATCCTGGATAGGACCAGGGTCTCCCTCCACGGCGATGTTCCCGAGATCTCGCTGCCCGACATCGGGATCGAACCTCTTCAGCGTCTCGAGGTCCGGGGGTTGCGCCATCGATTCCCCGACGGTGTTGAGGGATTCGAGTCGGTCAGCTTCACCCTCGACCGGGGATCGTTCCTGGTGGTGACCGGGCGGATCGGTTCCGGGAAGTCCACCCTGGTGCGGGCACTCCTCGGGTTGGTCCCGGCGGAGGGGGAGGTCTACTGGAACGGCGAACCGGTGGAAGACCGGGCGTCCTTCTTCGTCCCGCCTCGTTCGGCGTACACCGCACAGGTCCCCTGGCTGTTCTCCGAATCTCTGGCGGACAACATCGCCCTCGGTCAGCGTGTGGCCCGGGAGCGCCTTCGGGAGGCGGTAGAGCTGGCGGTGCTGGAACCGGACCTGGCCAGATTGGAGATGGGTGTAGACACCATGGTGGGTGCCCGGGGGGTCAAGCTCTCGGGTGGACAGGTGCAACGTTCGGCGACGGCACGGATGCTTGCCACCGAGGCCGAACTACTGGTGTTCGACGACCTCTCGTCCGCCCTCGACGTTCACACTGAGACCGAGTTGTGGCGACGTCTCCTCGAACATCGGGAGGCCACCTACATCGTGGTCTCGCACCGCCGGGCCGCCCTCTCCCGGGCCGATCAGATTCTGCTGATGGACGAGGGCCGTGTCGTCGATCGGGGAACACTTCAGGAGCTTCTGGAACGATCGGAACTGATGCGGTCGCTGTGGGCCGAGGCGGACGAACCGGTTACGATCGAGTAATGACCCACGAGGTCTTCAACCAGCCTCCACCGCTGGTGGACTACGACCTGGCGTACACCGATCCGGTCCTGGTCGACGCCATGGCCCGCGAGGGAGCCGCATGGGCGATCCCGCAGGTCGAGGCGTACGGCCGACGCATGGCCAGCGAGGAAGTCATCAGCTGGGGATTCGAGGCCAACGAGAACGCTCCACGGCTTCGCACCCACGACCGGTTCGGGAACCGGGTCGATCGGGTCGATTTCCATCCGTCCTGGCACCACCTGCTCGAGATGGCGGTGAGCGGTGGTCTGGTCTCGTTGCCCTGGGAGAGGGAGCCCGGCGAAGGCGGGTTCCCCGCCCGGACCGCCCTGACGTTTCTTGCCGGTCAGATCGAGCAAGGACACTGGTGTCCGATCTCAATGGCGTTCGCGGTTGTCCCGTCCCTTCGACGACAACCCGATGTCGCCGCAGAGTGGGAGCCATTGCAGTTGAGCCGTCAGTACGACCCGGCCTTCGCTCCAGCCCCCGACAAGAAGGGCGTGATGCTCGGAATGGGGATGACCGAGAAGCAAGGAGGGTCCGATGTCCGGGCAAACACCACCCGGGCCGAGCCGGTCAATGGAGGCGGCCCCGGCGGGGAGTATCTGATCACCGGACACAAGTGGTTCATGTCATCGCCCATGTCCGACGGGTTCCTGATTCTGGCCCAGGCGCCCGGTGGTCTGTCCTGTTTCCTGCTCCCGAGGTTCACTCCCGATGGGAAGGTCAACCGGATCTATCTTCAGAGACTCAAGGACAAGATGGGAAACCGCTCCAATGCATCGTCCGAGGCCGAATTCGACCATGCCTGGGCAAGGATGGTGGGGGAGGAGGGTCGGGGCGTGCCGACGATCATCGAGATGGTGGCCGGGACCCGCCTCGACTGTGCCGCCGGGGCCGCATCCATCATGCGGCAGGCGGTCACCCAGGCGATCCACCACGCCAGGTACCGGGCGGCTTTCGGTTCTCCTCTGATCGAGAAGCCCCTGATGCGCAACGTCCTCGCCGACATCGAGATCGAAACCGAAGCTGCAGTGCTACTCACCATGAGGGTGGCCGGAGCCTTCGACAGGGCCCCGCTCGACCACCACGAAGAGTTGATCAAGCGGGTGCTGACACCGGTGGCCAAGTATTGGGTCACCAAACGGTGCAGTGAGGTGGTCCGGGAGGCCATGGAGTGTCTTGGTGGCGCCGGGTATGTCGAAGAGTCGATGATGCCGAGGCTGTACCGGGAGTCACCCCTCAATGCCATCTGGGAGGGTTCGGGAAATGTCATCGCCCTGGATGTGATCCGGGTGATGGCCAAGGAGCCAGCGGCAGTCGAAGCTCTCAAGAAGGAATTGGACGACTGCAAGGGACACGACCGTCGACTCGACAGGGCAATCGATCGGGCATTCGCCGACTTCGAGATGGGTGATGCCGAATACCGGGCGAGGTCACTGATCGAGGGTCTGGCACTGGCCACCGCAGGGGCATTGATGTCGCGCTATGCCTCTCCCGAGGTCTACGAGGGATTCGCAGTCAGTCGTTTGGGCGGAGACCACGGAGGGCTGTACGGGACACTGCCAGCGGGTGTCAATGTGCAGAACATCATCGAACCGGCGATCCCGATCTGATGGCCAGTCTCGGCATCGACCGGATCTTCCAGTCCCCACCGGAGGTTGTCTGGTCGGCATGGACCCAGCCCGATCAGGTCGAGGCATGGTGGTGGCCGCATCTCGGCAACCGTGTGGAGATGGACCTGAAGGTCGGAGGTCGGTATCGCATCGAAGGCTCCGGAGTCGGGGTTTCGGGGCACTATCTGGAGGTGGCCCGCCCGATGCGGCTGGCATTCACCTGGCAGTGGGACGGGGAAGACCGGGTGAGCCAGGTCGCCCTCGAGTTGCACGCCGGGCCCGACGGCACCCTGATGACGGTGGTCCACATCGGTCTGGCCGATAGGGAGGTCCGCGATGCCCATCGTCAGGGCTGGTCCGACTGTCTCGATCGGCTTGAGTTCTTCATCGGATAGCCAACCGCGGGAACCTCCAGATTCTGATTTTGGTCGGGGCGTCAACTTTGTCCCGGGCCGCCTAACGTGCGACGTCGATGAGCGACAACACAATGCTGGTCGATGGTCTGATCGACCAACTTCTCGCCGAGAACCCGCCGGGGCAGACCGAGGATCGGGCCTTCTGGGGTGCTCAATACGATCTCGGACTGGCCTGGGTGTGGCATCCGGAGGGTTTCGGTGGCCTCGGGCTGCCCCCCAAGTTCCAGACGTACATCAATCGTCGGCTCGAGGATGCAGGTGCCAGCATCGAGAACCGGCGGACCAATCTTCTCGGGATCGGAATGGGTGCGGGGGTAATCAACACGCACGGAACCGAGGAGCAGAAAGCCCGCTGGTTGCGCCCGATGTTCACCACCGAGGAGATCTGGTGTCAGATGTTCTCCGAGCCCGGGGCGGGTTCGGATGTCGCCGGACTGTCGACTTCGGCGGTCCGTGACGGGGACGAGTGGGTCATCAACGGCCAGAAGGTGTGGACCACGCTCGCCCATCTGGCGAAGTGGGGGATGCTGGTTACCAGGACCGACCCCTCGGCGGTGAAGCATGAAGGTCTCACCTACTTCGTGATCGACATGGAGTCCGAGGGGGTCGATGTCCGTCCGCTCTATCAGATCACCGGCGAGGCGGAGTTCAACGAGGTCTTCTTCAACGACGCCAGGGTCCCCGACTCGCAGCGGATCGACGGGGTCGGTGCCGGCTGGAGGGTCGCGCTGACCACTCTGATGAATGAGAGGGTGGCCATCGGCGGAGCGACGGTCCCCCGCGGGTCGGGTCGGATCGCCACCGCTGTCGAGGTCTGGCAGCAGTCCGGTCTGGATGACCCGGTCCTGCTCGATGAACTGACCCGTCTCTGGGCCGAGGTGGAAGCGGCAAGACTCACCGCAATCAGGGCCAATGAGATGGCCGACATCGGCATACCCGGCCCGGAAGGATCTACCGGCAAGCTTGCCTGGGCGACCCATAACAAGGAGGTCGCGGCCTTCATCCTCGAGATGATGGGTCTCGACGGGACGCTCTATCCCGGTGGCTACCGGATGGTCCGACCGACATCGTTCGAGTCGAGAACGCCACAACACGGGTTCCTCCGTACCCGGGCGAACTCCATCGAGGGTGGGACCTCGGAGATCATGCTCAACATCATCGGCGAGCGGGTCCTCGGACTGCCCGGCGAGCCCCGTGTCGACAAGGACCTTCCATGGAACGAGGTGCCCCGTGGCTGAGACGATCTCCTACGCTCCCACCGAGGAACTAAACCTGATCCGCAGTACGGCGCGGGAGTATCTCGAGGATCGGTATCCACTGTCCAGGGTTCGAGAGCTGATGATGTCCGAGGACGGGTTCGAACGATCCGCATGGGCCGAATTCGCCGATCTCGGTTGGACCGGTCTCATGGTTCCCGAAGAGTATGGGGGCGCCGGCTACGGGTTCACCGAACTCTCCGTCGTCCTGGAGGAAATGGGCCGACTGGTCACCCCCGGACCGTTCCTGGCCAGTGCAGTGCTGGCAACGATGACGATTCTCGAATCCGGCACCGCATCGCAGAGGGAGGAGCTGCTCCCAGCGATGGTCTCCGGGGAGATGATCACGACACTTGCCATGTACGAGACAGGGCGCGATTGGGCCATGGACCGTATCGCCACCACAGCCCGGCCGGAGGGAGACGGCTGGGTGGTCGGTGGCCAGAAGCGTTTCGTTCTGGACGCCCACCTTGCCGACCGTCTCCTGGTGGTGGCCAGTACCGACGAGGGACCCGGACTCTTCGTCGTCGACACCACGGCCGAAGGTGTCTCGGTAACTCAGACTCCCGTGCTCGATCCAACACGACGTCAGGCGGATGTCGCCTTCAACGATGTGCCAGCGGTACGCCTGGGTGACGGCCCGATCGAGATTCGCCGGACTACAGGCATCGCAACTGCGGCGCTGGCTTCGGAGCAGGCCGGGGGTGCCCAGAAGGTCCTGGAGATGGCGGTCTCCTACGCCCGGACCAGGCACCAGTTCGGAAGGCCGATCGGTTCTTACCAGGCGGTCAAACACAGATGTGCCGAGATGCTGATGAAGGTCGAGCACGCAAAATCGACCGCATATCACGTGGCACGTGTGATCGACGATCCTGCCGAGTTCGCCATTGCCGCACCCCTGGCGGGTTCGATCTGTTCAGATGCGTATCTTTGGGCGGCCGGGGAGAACATCCAGATCCATGGAGGCATCGGGTTCACCTGGGAGCACGATGCCCATCTCTATCTGAAACGGGCTAAGGCCTCATCGCTTCTCTTCGGGGACGTCCGACACCATCGGGGCAGACTCGCGGCCACCCTCGGGCTGGCCGGTAGCTAGCGGGTCAGGCAGTCGGGGCAGAGCCCGGTCACGACGAGGTCGACCTTCTCTGCAAGGAAGCCGTGATCGCCCAGGAGATGGGTGCGAATCTCGTCGACCGTTCCACCGCTGTGGTGATCGACCTTGCCACACGATCGGCACCGCATGTGAAAGTGATCGTCGGTGTGGGCCACCTCCCAATGTGAAGCTCCACCACCTTCCAGGGTGGACTCCCTGACCAATCCGAGTTCGGAGAAGAGGCTGAGCGACCGGTACACGGACGAGAGATTCACCTCGGGATCGATATGTCTGGCCCGGTCGGCGATCTCGTCTGCGGTCAGATGGGCATCGGCCGAAGCAACCACATCCCAGACCAGCTGGCGTGGGGTGGTGACCCGATAACCCCCGTGGGCGAGAACTGTTCGGAATTCGGTCGGCACGGTCGAATCGTATGCCCCCCGGCCGGATAACACGTCCTATTGCGAGAGATTCGCAATAAGGGCTAACCTCTGTTTCATGCACGCACCTGATGGGTTTCTCAACACAGGAACAGCCATCGCCACTGCAGGGATCAGCGCTGGAACCCTCGGGATCGCACTCAAGACGATGAAGCAGCAGGTCACCGAGAAGGTGGTCCCCCTGGCTGGAATCGTGGCTGCGTTCGTCTTCGCCGCCCAGATGTTCAACTTCCCGGTGGCCGCAGGCACGACCGGTCACCTGATAGGTGGGGCACTCGCTGCCATCCTTCTCGGTCCCCACCTCGGGGCGCTGGTGGTGGCGGTCGTTGTGATCGTTCAGGCCGTCTTCTTCGCCGATGGCGGTCTTACCGCCCTCGGTTACAACCTCCTCAACATGGCGATCGTCCCCGCATACGGGGGATGGTCTGCCTTCCGGATCTTCCGTAGATGGCTCCCCGCTACGGCTGGCGGTGTCGTTGGTGCGACGGCACTTGCCTCCTGGCTCTCCGTCGTGCTCTCGGCCGCAACCTTCTCGATCCAGTGGCTTTTCGGGGCGACGGCGGATATCTCATTTACCCGGGTGTTCGCCGCGATGGTCGGGGTCCATGCCTTGATCGGAATCGGCGAAGCGGCGATTTCCTCCATGGCGGTGGGTGCAGTACTGGCGGCACGGCCGGACCTGGTCTTCGGTGCCAGAGACATCGATCGGGCCCGGATCGATAGAGAGTCGAAGATCCCCGCCCGGACCTTCGCCATCGGTGGGCTCCTAGTGGCGGTTGTGTTCGCCGCCATCGTCAGCCAGTTCGCAGTCGACAACCCCGACGGTCTCGAGTGGGTGGCTGAGGAACAGGGGTTCATCGACAGCGGTCAGGAGCACAACCTGGCGGACTGGATATTCGCCGACTACGCCACCAGGGGCATCGAGAACGAGCCATTGAGTCTGGCGATCGCCGGGATCGCCGGGACACTGATCACCTTGCTGGTGGCATGGGGAATCATCAGTGCGGTGAGGGACAAGCCGCCCACCCCGTCCCGGGCCTGATCGTGGGTCGGGGACACGCCCACGCCCTGTACATACACGAGCACAGTCCTCTGCACCGCCTCGCCCCACAGTTGAAGCTGGCCGGGGTGATTGTGTTCGTGGTCTCTGTCGCAATCACACCCAGGGAGGAAGTGTGGGCGTTTGCCCTCTACGCAGCAATCCTCGGTTTGGTGGTGATCCTCGCCCGGGTGCCCCTCCGGTTCCTGGTGGTGCGGCTCGCAGCCATCCTCCCTTTCATCCTGTTCGCGCTACTGATTCCGTTCATCGCCGGTGGGGAGAGGGTTGACCTGCTTTGGTTCAGCATCTCCCGTGACGGGCTCTGGTCGACGTGGAATATCGTCGCCAAGGCGACGCTCGGAGCGACCGCCAGCATTGTCCTCGTTGCTACCACCGATGTCCCCGACATCCTCCGGGGGATGAGCGCTCTAAGGGTGCCCTCGTTGCTGATGGCCATCACCGGATTCATGGTGCGCTACCTGGAGTTGATCGTGGCCGAGTTGGGCAGGATGAGGGTCGCCATGATCTCCCGGGGCTACTCCCCGAGGTGGCTGAGCCAGGCCCGTCCGATCGCCGCCTCGGCCGGGGCGATGTTCGTGCGGTCATATGAAAGGGGAGAGAGGGTCCACTCGGCCATGGTCGCCCGTGGATACTCCGGGGTCATGCCGCAGCTGTCCGGTGAGCGACCCTCGCCGCGGAGTTGGATAATTGCGATGGCTCTCCCCCTGCTGGCTGTCGGTGTCGCCATCCGGTCCCTGATATGAGTACTCCCGCTGTCGAGGTGAGCGGTCTCGAATTTCGTTATCCGGACGGACGCCAGGCCCTCAACGGTGTCGACCTCGTGGTCAACCCTGGAGAGAGGTTGGCGATCCTCGGTCCCAACGGGGCCGGGAAGACAACCCTCGCCCTCCATCTCAACGGGATTCTCAGGGGACAGGCCGGTTCGGTCCGCATCGGGGGTCTCGAGTTGGATGACACCACGGTCGCCGAGATCCGACGTCGGGTGGGGTTGGTGTTCCAGGATCCGAACGACCAGCTCTTCATGCCAACCGTGCGTGAGGATGTGGCCTTCGGTCCGGCGAATCTGGGTCTCTCCGGCAAGCAACTGGATCAACGGGTAGCCGAAGCGCTCGACGCTGTTGGGGCCGGAGATCTGGCCGACCGGGTCCCGCATCATCTCAGCGGGGGGGAAAAGAGACTGGCGGCGATCGCGACGACGCTGGCGATGCGACCCGAAGTGGTGGTCCTCGACGAACCCGGTGCCGGACTGGACCCGGCGGGGCGACGGGAACTGATCCACACCCTGGAGCGGCTCGAGATGACCCAATTGGTGATCACCCACGACCTCCCCCTTGCGCTTGAGTTGTGCCCCCGGGCCGTGGTCATGTCCTCCGGTCGCGTCGCCGCCGACCTTCCCACGATCGACCTACTCAGGGACGAGGACCTGCTCCGGCGCTTCCGACTCGAGGTGCCCTACGGGTTCCGGCTGATCGACCAACCCGACGGTTAGTGGTCGTCGTGCGGGTGGATCTGGGTACCGTCCACCGGGGCGTGAGCCGCATCGTCGAGGAACATCCGTCCTTCCTCCATGTGGAGCAGTGCGGCGCCATAGGCGGCCTGGAGGTTCGCCGGAGTCAGCACCTCATCGGGTGGTCCGGACGCCACCACCCGCCCGGCGACCAGGATGACGTGGTCGGCCGCCGCCGCCTCCGATAGGTCGTGGGTGGTGATCACCACCGCACATCCTTCGTCGACCTCCTCGTGGATCACCTGATCGATCGCCACGGCGGTGGTCACATCGATTCCGGTCAGCGGCTCATCGAGAAGGAGTACCTGATGCTCCTGGGCGAGACCCTGGGCGACAAAGGCGCGTTGTCGTTGACCACCGGAGAGACGGGCCAGATGCGAATCAGCAAGCCCGGTGATCCCGACCCTGGCCATGGCCCGATCGATGGCGGCCTGATCCGCACTGCTGAGCCGTCGTATCGGTCCCAGTTCGGCGTAGCGCCCCATGGTGACCACCTCCCGAACCGATATCGGGAGAGTGTCGCTCACCTTTGTCGACTGCATCACATAGGCAACCCGTTCGGGGTCGGCGTGGACCGAAATCGAGCCTTCCCGGGGTTCGATGAGCCCGGCGATGGCGTTGAGGATGGTGGACTTGCCCGATCCGTTCGGCCCGATGACAGCCGTGATCTTGCCAAATGGGACCTCAAAGCTAGATCGGGAGATGACGGTCTTCGATCCGTATCCCAGGACCAGATCCCTGGCGACGACCGCCGTCACTGACATCTGGCGCACCTACCTTCGATCTCGAGGGTGTGATCGATCGGGTTGAAACCGAGACCGGCGGTGATGGTCGCCACGACGTCGTCCACTTTGTGTTCCATGGTCTGGCCCAGCT